>JBFHHS010000075.1:0-11607 GCA_041596895.1 Crocinitomicaceae bacterium
AAGATGCATGTTTTGAATTGCGCAAGCTACAGCTTCGATTTCTTCAATTTCCAATATTTTTTCTTCTGGTTGACGTTTCATACAAACGGCGATTACGGCAGAAGCCATTTTCGGTCGATTTAATAATTTAGACAATTTCATATCATTTTGATCTTCTTTTGGAATTAGATCTAGATACGTTTTAGCCAAAAAATCCCCCAGCGTTTCACGCGCATCTTCAGTGAAGACTTTGAAACGCCATGGTTGAGTGTTTCCGTGGGTAGGAGCCCATTGCGCATTGTTTAAAATGACTTCGATTTGCTCTTTATGAACTTTTCGTTGACTGAATTGTTCAGGATATATTGTTCTACGTTCTCGAATGAGTTCGTTAATTTCAGATAAATTGAAACGCATGCATTTAATTTTAGCGTAAAATTAATAAAACTTGAACCGAATAGAAGTATTATGTATCATATTTGATAAGTGGTGTGTTATTGATAGATTCCTTTTTCTAATTGAAAAAAAATACGTTTTTTCACCCTGTTATGACTCAAATTAATTGTGCCAAGATATCAAAGATATATCCCGATATTATACTTACTGATTTAGTAGATCGATATGAGGTAGAATTAGCGGATGTGAAGGAATTAAATGAAATATATCTTGAACTAGCTCAAGGAGAAAAAATCTATTCAATCATCAACGGTGAAAATAAGTTTATCCACTTTTCAAATCAAGCTTTAAAATATTTGTCCCATGAGGCGCCATTTATTGAAGAGTATGATTTAATGCGGGGTTCTGTCATTGTAGCTGGAGCACTTCCTGGAAGAATTATTGTTAATATTTTCTGGCGGCTAAAGCAACACATATATCCCATTAAGGTTGTTTCTACTTTAGATCAAGCGATGAGTTGGATTGAGGCACAGCGAAAAAAAGATTGACACCAGTGAATCCAGGTCAATCTCTTTCATTTCAATTTATTTAATTGTCATTTTGACACTTTCAGTTTCATGCGTCTCTTCGTTTATAATATTTACGAAGTAAAGTCCTTGATTGTACGAGTCAACTGGAATTTCGATAATGTTAATTCCTTCATTAGACATGATTTCAGAACTGTAAACAACTCTGCCGTTTAAATCCAATAATTGGACCTCTGTCATTACCTTACTTGGTGTGATGAAATGGACATTAAAAACTGTACTGGCAGGATTAGGGAAAGCAGAAACGACTTTAAACTCTTTGTTCAATGTTTGAGCCAATGCGATAACTTCAGACATTTTGTGATTACCATCAAAGTCAATTTGTTTTAATCTGTAGTACGTTATTGTTTCGCTTGGAGCGTAATCCACAAAACGATAATCATTTTGTTCCAATGAAGTTCCTGCACCTTCCAGTGTACCGATTGTAGTGAAACTGATGCCGTCTAAACTTCGCTGAATTTCAAAATGTGAATTATTGATCTCTGTAGCAGTTGACCAAGTCAGTTCGTTATACCCAATGTGATCAATTCCAACAAAGTCAATCATTTCAATAGGAAGAGGAGTACAACTAATATCAGCTGTTCCAAAGAAATCTAATGGAACATTTGTAACTGCACTACTAAAATTGGAGAAACAAATTACGAATTGGTCATTTGTAGCAACAGTCAAAGTTGGTTCAAAATTACCTGGATCACCTCCAGCTGGTGGAGTAGAAGCAATTCCTGTGTATGAATCACATGGAAAATTATAATTACAACTCACTGGAGGTAATGTATTCCCAATAATTCCAGCACATGCAGCAGCATCGTATGGCCACATTGCCCAATCATAGCAATTTCCTCCGCCTGCAGCACCAAAACTAAACTCTAAATTTCCCCCAACGGCTACATTAACTAAAAACCAAGTACTGTTTAATTCTCCACTTAATAGACATCCGTCATTGGCACTTCCTGGGTTTGTGCTCGGATTGGATATACAATTGGTACAAATTTCATCTACCAAACCATAACCATTTGGATCAATAGAAAAGTTTACATTAGTACAGATAGGGGTGGCACTGCTACAATCACCTGCAACTACAGGTCCACCAGGATTCGGGCAATCAACATCAAATACAACATTGTAAGCACCAGTTCCTTCGGGCTCAAGTAAAATGTAGTACGTTTCACCTGCAATCCAGTTCATTGCTCCATAATTACCAGTTGTTGAGATATCGTCGATACACGTCCAACCTGTGCTTGAACAACCTGCAGAAGCGAGTTGCCATGAGAAATCGATAAATCCTCCTGAAATGGATGAAATATCCAAAGAATGTACACCTGAAGCAGTTGCTGTAAAACTCCAAATTGCTTCAAGACCAGGGGTGCTCCAACCGCAAATTGATTCGTTCCAAACTCCAGTTCCTGATAAGCTTGTTGAAACAGCTGTTCCACAACCAATGATATTAGAAATACTCGTACATGGTCCTGCAGGTCCCGTACAAGATGTACACGTGATTGTCGAAACACCACACGAAGTTGCTGTTCCACAACCGCAATTTGTATTGTAATGGATAAAATGATCTCCCGACACCGCGGCAGTCCAAGATAACGGCGCCATTCCTGATGCCACCACTGGACCATTGAAAGTACCGCTATGCACAGTAATACATCCACCTAAGTCATAATCAACTGAATAAGTTTCTCCGGCAGATACTCCTGAGATTGTACTATATTCTGTTTGATAGTTACATGTACTGATTTGAACAGGAGTATTATCCGTGGGCGCAGCAGCCGATGCAAAAGGAGTCGTGTTCGTGCATTGAGCGTTCATTGTATTGTTTGCAAAAACAACAAAAAATGCAAGAAGTATATAGTGTAAAGATTTTTTCATGAGTTTGAGTTTAAGGTTTGGGTTAGTCAATAATGAGGTATTGAGTACCCGCGTTTAAAAATGTATTGCGCTTATTTTCTGGAAAAGAAATAAACTCTTGAAAACGTATCTTTCTTAACGTTGTTGAATTTGTTAATTCACGAAAATCTTCCGGGAAATCTTTTGCCCATTGATTTACACTTTTCATGTAATTGTTGTAATCAATTTGATTATCGCCAGTACTTATCCATATTGGTAAGGGGCGTGGTGAAACAAAATTTACAATTTCATCAGGTGAATAGTTTGCTAAGTGGCTATTCATTTCAATTGTTGATTTCAGCTTCACAACATATTTCAGTTTGTAAACAAAGATGGAATCCATTGAAGTTTTTCGTCGCGTTTCGTGTTCGTACACATTGAATAAATCATGGTTATAGAATTCATTATAATCAACGATACAATTCGGGCAATCTAAGTTTTCAACCGTAAAGGATTCGGTCATATAATAGTTGAGCACATTATAGAATGTAGGTTGCTCTTGCTCAAGCTGTGATAATTCAATTCCCGAAAAATATCGAAGAAAAGCCCTGTTCAAATTGGGAGTGTTCTGTGCATTTTGTGCAAACAATGATGTTCCAATGACTATTGTCATTGTTAGTAGTAGGAGTTTTCGCATGTGTAGTTAGTTAGCTAAGTAATTACTTAATTACTAGTTGCTTACAAATATACGTATAAAACCTATAACGGTTTAGTGGTTTTGATAAACGACGGGCTGTCATTATTCATTAGAAACTAACAAATAATCAATTAGGTTAATTTAATGTTGTTTTAGTGTAAATTTTAACGATTGGAATTTTCATTCTTTGTTTCCCATGCTCGCTTGATATAAAAGAATGTTTTATCAATCGTTTCGTATTGCCCATTTGGAGTAGGTCCGAGGGCTGGGCTAGCTACAATATAACCCGCTGCATCAATGAGCGTATATTGTGGGTAGGCTTCAATTTGGTAGCTCTTCCATATTGAACTAGATTCAGTCATACCGTACACATCCCAAGGAATTGTTTCAATGAGAGAAATTGCTTCTTGAGATAAAACTTTGTCGGTCTTATAAACAGAAACAAATTGAATGTACTCACCATATTTTTCAAACTCTTCAATCAACAAAGGAATTTCTTTTTCACTTTTTTCACTATTTGGATCAAAAAAATGAATGTATAAGTGCTTTCCTTTGAAGTTATATAGGGTTTTAGTTTCTTTTCCGTCTCCAATAAATACAATGTCTGGCGCCTTTCCACCAGGGACCAAGGCTGTAATTCGATGGTTTAAATTCTTTGCAATTTCTTGATTTGCTTTGAATAAGCATTTGTTTGAAAGGCTGTCAAGTATGGTTGCAATGTTTGTTTGTGGAAAATCACTTGAATTATAAACTTCAGACAGTGACTTAATCATAATAAGTTCACGTATTCTTAAATTAATTAAGGTATAATCTCCGCCCAATGCTTTCATAACTAGGGTAGGACTGCTTTTTAATACGCCTTCATAAACAGCTTGATTCACTTCGTTTGACAGGCGAGGAATCATGTTTTGATAAAAGTCCGAAATGTAGGCCATGTAAACTTCATTGTTGTACTGAACTGGAGTGTGTTTAATGTAGAAGTCGTGCTTCTCATCTCTTCCTCGCTCTGCAGCCGTTTGGATATTATCTAAACCTGCAATAGAAAATCGAACATGCGTTTTAAAGTAAGTGCTTGTGTCGTTTTTATATGCTTTCTCAACATTCGCTTTAAAACGATCTAGACTTTCAGAAAAAGCTTGAGGATCAGTGTTTTTTCTGTAATAGTTGTTTCCAACGAAATGATCAATCCATCGTTGAAAACCAAGGATTTTATAATTGATATCTGTGCTGTCTAAACCTAAAAACCCGATTTCCACATTGTTTCCAGTCGGCTTATATGGATCGTACTTATCCTTTTCCGGAAAAAACAGGTTGTATGAGCCACCTTTTTGAACGAAAAGAAAACCTTTGTTGTTCTTAGATTTTAGAATGACCTTCTGCGTAAGATCGATATTAAATGAAAGTGAAAAAGTGCTATCAGTCTGCACTGTCGATGATGTAACCAGTGTTTCAATGTTACTAAAATAGTCCGCAATTTTATAAACTTCTATGGAAGAACCTACATAGGCAGGAGCAACACCTTTAATTGTTACCGTTTGTGCATTTGCAAAACCAATGAAAAATACGAAAGAAAGAAAGGAGAGAAATAGACGCATGTGCTTTAGTTTAATTCAATAACAGGTGAATCAATACATTTATTGTACCAGTTTAAATTAAACGAGTAGGTTTGGATTAGTTACGAAACTATCGATTGGACCGCCGTTTTTCTGTATCTCACGAATTATTGTAGAATTAATGGCAGAGTACTTTTGTTCTGTCAAGAAGAAAACAGTATCAATCCCGGAAATATCAAAATTCATGTGGGCAATTGATTTTTCGTACTGAAAATCCTTTGAATCTCTCAAACCTCGAATAATATGACTTGCTCCGATTTCTTTACAGAAATTAACGGTCAATGTTTGGAATTGGGCAACGCGAACATTTGGGTCATTAATGAACAATGAATTAATATGAGCCATACGCTTATCCAAATCGAACATGTACTTTTTCGAGCTGTTAACACCAACACCAATTATAACTTCATCAAAAAGGTCAAGACTTTTTCTTACAACAACTTCGTGTCCTTTTGTGAATGGATCGAATGAACCAGGAAATAAGCCAATTTTTTTCATGAATGATGTGTTTTTATATGTTTAAATACAATGCTTATTCAAAAAAGCTGAAATGTACGTTTCCATATATACGAGAGAATTCGAAATGGGTTATGTTTTCCAAGTTAGTTTCTCTTCCGTGTTCTATAATTAAAACACCGCCTTCGTTTAGTAAGCCACGGTTAAAAACCAGTTCCGCTATTTTAGCATGATTTTCATATAGATATGGTGGGTCAGCGAAAATTAAATCGAATTTCATTTCAGTTTTTTCTAAAAACTTAATGATATCAGCTTTATAAACGGTCATTTCATTCTCGCAACCAAGATCTTTAACTACCGTTTTCATGTGTTTAATTGCAGAATAATCTTTGTCAACGGCTAAGACAGTTCCAGCTTCCCGCGATAAAAACTCAATCGAAATATTTCCAGTTCCAGCGCATAAATCCAAGATCTTTAAATTTGAATTGGGATACTGGTGTTCGAGGATATTAAATAAACCTTCTTTGGCGTAATCAGTTGTAGGGCGTGATGGAAACCCTTTCGGGAATTTATAATAACGTGTTTTATATTTTCCTCGAATTATACGCACAAAAGTTGAGATTTAGCAATGAAATGCTTGGGTTGATTTACTTTTAACTTGTGCAAATCTTTTACCCTAGCGATGTCTGTATTTATTTTTTCAAGTATTGAATCTTCTATTCCGGGCCCCACGATAAATTCTAAGCTTCCACTTTCATTCGTCATCTCTTTTTGCTGCAAGGCAAACATAAGGTGATAAATAACATCTTCATGGTTTTGATAATCAAATGAAGAATAAAACTCAAGATTATTGTGTTTTACAATGGTTAAATGGAAGTAACCTTGATATAGAACAACAGTTCCTTTCAATTTAAAAGCATTTTCAGCAAGGTTTTGTCTTACAATATGTGATCCTTCATGTTGAATGATTATTCTCGGGAATTTAATCACAAAAAAATGCTTTATCCATTCAGGGATCTCATATACATTAATTACACCAAGCTCAGAAATTCGATTGTAATCTATATCGTAATTTAAGGATTCTTTACCGTAACACAATTCAAAAATATCGGTTGGTTTAGAATCAGCGAAGATTGCATTCGGAACTAATGTTGTTCTTTTAAAAGACCATGATAAGGTAATGTCATCAAAATCTTCATTCAAAAAAGAAACATCATTAAAGTGCTTCTTTAATACAGCTATTTTTGAATCATCTGAGTTCTCTTCAAACGAAACTAAAGATTCATTAACGACATTATTGTTTCTAAAGGATACAAATTGAATTGCATGCTCTGCCAATTGTATGGCGAGGTGAGTTCCTTTCATTCCTTATTCAGTCTCCCAAGAACCTTCAGTATCACTTGTTTTAAGAGAACCGAAGTACATCTCTTCACGATCACCGTTTTTACCTTTAATGCTGGCAAATGGAATTTCTCCATATACTTTGATTGCAGGGAAAGAAGTTTCACCCATTTTCACAGAGTCTAAAACTTCCATTGTCCATGTCTCGCGACCTCCAGTGAAAGGAATGTATCTTAAAGAATCTGCATTGAAAGGTCCAAATCCTGCTTTTTCACGACTCTCGATGTACGTTTTTCCAGCAAACTTGTATTTCATCAAACTCACTTGAACAGTATCTCTTTTAAAGTTTGAGAAATCTGCTTGATAGTTTGGTCCTGCAGTCCATTTTGATAATCTATACGCTTCATCTTCCGTCATGTTATTATCAATCGGAGGATTACCAGTGTATAAGAATTTGTTTTCTTCTGGAGTAATTTTTCTATTTGGTACGACACCTTGAGTTTCAACAAAAGGAACAGTACCATTCTTCACGAAATCTTCAACATCATCCCATGTTGGTAAGTACTTACCATTTTTGTCTGCATATGCTTTTTGGATGTAACGAACATCTTCTAAGTTTTGCTTCGAAATACTTTTACAAAACGCATAGTTCTCGTTATATGTAGAAGTATCTTTTACACTCTTGTATGACATGACAACAGTGAAGATACCTGCAATACCAGCAGCTATCCCAAAAATATATAACACTCCAGTCTTAAATGTTCCAGAGCTAAATACAACACTTAATCCTCCAGCAATGAAAAGAAGCACTGAGGCCATCATGAACATTCCGTCTTGTTCTTTTGTTATACCTACGATCAATAATACTAATCCAACTATAAAAAACAAGGCTGGTACTGAGTATTTCTTCAAAAGCATTGAAAGGTTATTCGTCATAATCTTAAGTTTTACAATTTGCGTTAGACAAAACTACAATTTTTTCGATTTTACGTGCAGTCATACAGTAGTTTTTTTAAACCTTTTAATCAATAGTCATAATATGTGAATCTTGATTACTTTCGTTGAAGAGAAAAAATAATGTCAGAACCAACCTTTAATAGCACCTTATTGTCCATGTTTGGAATGCAGCCGACAAAGAGCCAAGATGGCTTGTTTGCTGAGTTAGAACAGTTTTTAAGACGAAAAGAAGGTAAACAAGTCCTAATTATTAGGGGATACGCCGGTACGGGTAAAACATCTGCCTTAGCTGCATTTGTTAAAACTTTAAAACATTATAAGGTTAAAACTAAATTGTTGGCTCCAACGGGAAGGGCTGCAAAAGTTTTTAGTCACAAAGCCAACGAAGATGCATTAACGATCCATAAGCAGATTTATCGCCGAAAATCCAAAGTGGATTTAAATGCAGGAATGAGCTTATCTCCAAATTTATTCAAGAATACTGTGTTCTTGGTTGATGAAGCGTCTATGATTGGAGATTTTACCTTGAATAAAGATGGAAGCGTCAATGCAAGAAATTTATTGGAAGATTTATTTGAGTATGTGTTTTCAGGAATCAATTGTAAGTTAATTTTAATTGGGGATGATGGCCAATTACCTCCTGTAGGAAGTGATTTTTCTCCTGCATTGAATAAAGAGTATTTAGAGCATAATTTCTTTTCGGTCAACGTCGCTTCTTATCAATTAAATGAAGTTGTGCGACAGGCAAATGATTCGGAAATATTACGCAATGCGACCATTTTAAGGAATACGGTTTGGGAAGATTTCCCGAAGTTTGACTTGCTTCCTGATTCCGATATGATGCGAATTTCAGGTATGGAATTGCAAGATTATCTTGAATCGAGTTACGGTAAACACGGAATGGAGGATACAATCGTAATTACGCGCTCAAATAAACAGGCGAATGGTTATAATCAACAAATCCGTGGACGTATTCTGTGGTATGAAGAGACATTGTGTTCTGGGGATTGTTTAATGGTTGTAAAAAACAATTATTTCTGGTTAGGGGATGATACCAAGATTGGTTTTATTGCGAATGGTGAATTGATTCGGGTTCGAAGAGTGGTAAAAACGGAAGAGCTCTACGGGTTTGAATTTGCTCACGTTATTGTCAATTTTGTCGATTATGAATCGCTTGGGGATGTGGAAATGATTATCCATATCGAATCTCTTTTGGTTGAGGGACCATCGTTATCACGAGAAAGATTGAAAGAATTGTTTTTTGCCGTTGAACAAGATTATATCCACGAAAAAGTGAAGAAAATAAGATATGAAAAGATTCTTGCTGATCCTTATTTTAACGCTCTTCAAGTGAAATATGCGTATGCCGTTACTTGCCATAAATCGCAAGGTGGTCAATGGGCTGATGTGTATATCGATCAGGGGTTCATTACAAAAGAAACTATGGGTAGTGACTACTATCGCTGGTTATATACATCATTGACGAGGGCAACGGGACAAGTTTATCTCGTTAACTTCTCAGATGAGTTTTTTTCGAAGGAATCTTAGTTTAAATCTTCATGTTTAAAGGAAGTCGCTCCAACGCTAATCTTAGTTTTTGCCCATTGTTTATTGAATCTGTCTATTACAATTTTGGCATCTTCGCGTGATAAGTATTTCCCAGCAAGTACATTAACCTCTGTCTTTAATTGACGTAAAATTTCAGCAGTACGATACGCACTTAAAACGTCATTTTTACTCAACTTATATTTAGCCATTACAGCCGATATTTCTGTATTAGAAATTGAAATGTTCGATTGAACAGGATCTGTGAATGAGTTGATTTCTAATTTGATCTCGCGATCGATATGAATCATTAATTCTGATTTTCTTAAACGAACAAAAGTGGAGTCAAATTTAGATTGGCTCGCATCTCCAGGATAACGTGTCAATTCCTCTGGTTTGCCATCCTTGATCGTTCTAGCACCATCCCACTTTCCAATTCCTTGACCTCTTGCAATCATCTCAAAATTCACCTTTTTATTCAGTAGACTTTCAAAGAAAACGTGTAATGCAACACTGTCTTTACTTGAAAACAGGGGAGAAGGAAGTTCCCATTTGTCGGAAGCGAAAACATCCGCTAATTCTAAGTTAATTCGGGCATCATAATTTGGTTCCGCATCCATAATATTGATATGAAGCATCACCTCATCCGCGGACTTTGATAATGATGATTCCGGAATTGCGATGAGTCTGATTTCAAAATCTTCGACCTCTTGTTTTGGCGCAAATTTAAATTCTTGCGTGAGGATATCAAAAGTGCTTGAATCTTGGAAGGTGTACAAACCATCCTTTTCTTCATAAGTCGCCCAACGTAATCCCATTATTTGTTTGTAGCGATCAAGTTTTAATTGATAAATGGCCATTAAGTCTATCGCCTCTTCTTTTTGTTTTTCAAGTTCAGCTATCTTACGCTTATACATGTCATACAAATCATAAAGTCCAACGATCGTATTCTGTAATTTTTTTCGATCTTTTTTGTTAGAAGAGGTGGTAGGAGTGGCATCAAAAGAACCTGAATTGTTTTTTATGGCTTTACGCTTTGATTTTTTTACTTGACGTGAAGGTTTACTCGACGTCGTTATTGGTGAGTATCCCATGTCAGAATAATCCTTTTCTCTTTTTTCAATTTTTAACTCCGTGGCATCCTTTTTCTTTTCATTGTATTCTATCCAATGGTCAAATCCTTTTTTTCCATAGATCATTTCCTTGAGTTTCCCAATTTTATTGAATTCCAAATCATTTATAATAGACTGAAAAGTAGTGCTTCCGCCAAAAGTGGAATCGGGAGAAAGGAATCGAGTATCTGTTGAACCAAAAAGATGATAGGTAAGTCCATTTTTCTCAATAACAACCGTAGTTTGTTTCTCTGAATTGTATCCCCATACATCCGTGTGGATATTGGTAATGCGATTATTTCCAACAGTTTTGAAGTTGTTTTCAGAATAACGCATTGGTTCAATAACTGATTTTTGTTTCTTCTTCACTTCAGTTGTTTCAAGCGTCATTTGATAAGGAAAAAGTCCAACTGCTTTTGGTAGACCTTTGTTCCATCTTCCTTGCTCATCTTTTTCTCGTTCTTCCAGTATTCCTGTTGTGCTACTTCCATCACCAGCCGCAACAAGAACATTCTCAAACATTTCTGCTTCACCACCGAGGGATCGGAAAATTTCAAATGCTCTTTTATGCACATATGCATTGATTGCTGAGTTTATGGCGCGTAAGGTTACGAGTTGGTCATTTTGAGTCAAAAAACGCATGGATTCTACTTGCATGAGCTTATCATCAAACGATAAACTCGGATTCATGACGTTATGTAATTTTGGATGTGGAATGTTGACTCCATTTTTAGGTTTTGTTGCGTTTGGCGGTAATTTTGCCATCAATAAATCTTCAAATGCCTGATATTCGTTTTTATATTGTTTTAAGTCATTTGGATTTTCACGTTTGGCTAATAACACTTTATTCAATTCCCATAAGGCCATTTTATTTGCCGCCTCAGCGATTAAACCCTTAGGGGATTTCGCAATTTCTTGCTTGCGGATAATTAATAAATCGGGTTGATTGATGATTAACAATTCAACAGAATCATAATTGATTTTCTGATTTGGGAACTTAATCACGGGGCCTTGATAGTCAAAATAGCGACCAAAATTATTATTCAAGATTTGGCTCTTCTTAACTACGTGGTAAAGGTATGCTCTTTCTTCAGGAT
>JBFHHS010000076.1:0-11459 GCA_041596895.1 Crocinitomicaceae bacterium
ACTTATGTAGACCATTATTTCAAAACGAATCAAATGGATAAGGCGATTTCAATGCTGAAGGAGCTTGTTGTCGCAGATCCTAGTAATGGACGTGCACATTTGGCCTTAGCGGATGTTTACAGACAACAGGGTGACACAGAAAAATCATTCGAAGAATTGACCTTAGCTTTCAAAAGTCCGGATGTTGATCTGGACACAAAAATGAAGATCTTGATTAACATTCACGAGTCTAGTTTTAAAATTGACCCGGAAGTGTATGAACTGGTTGATGTCCTAGTTGAATCTTATCCAACAGAAGCGAAAGCGCATTCAATACATGGAGACTATTTACTCCGCGCAGATAAAGAGGATGAGGCGTTGACGGCCTACAAACAAGCGCTTGAATTTGATAAGGCACAATATCCCATTTGGAATCAAGTGCTCATTATGGAATATCAAAAGGGTGATTTTAATGCCCTTTACACTGACAGCAAGGAATGTTTGACGCTTTTTCCTACAGCAACAACAGTGTCCTTGTTAAATGGAGTAAGCGCAAATCAATTGAAAAAATACAGTGAAGCCGTAGATGTTTTATCTGCCGGAAAGGAACTTGTTATTAATGATAAGCCATTGGAAGCAGAATTTTACGGTCAACTTGGCGAGGCGTATTTTGGATTGAAAGATTTTATCAATGGTAAAAAGAGTTATAACAAAGCATTAAGCATTGACCGCGAAAGCGCTATCATTCGAAATAACTTTGCATATCGCTTGGCTATGAATAAAGAGGATTTAGATTTAGCTGAATCACTGGCCTTACAAGCTTCAGATGCCGCACCTTCGCATGCTCAATTCTTAGATACTTATGGGTGGGTCTTGTTTCAAAAAGGTGAGTTTGATCGTGCACTGATTCAATTTAATAAAGCGTTTAAACTGAACGAAGATGATAAAATGACCATTGAGCATTTAGGAGATGTGAACTTTAAACTTGGAAAGAAAACGGAAGCGCTGGAATTTTGGAATAAAGCAAAAGAAATGCAATCAGATAACAAGGTTTTGGACAAAAAAATAGCTGATAAAAAATACTATGATCCAGTTTACTAAATATTCCATTTGGATATTATCCATACTGATTTTAACTTCTTGTGGGACCAAGGTTGTGGGCGATGGTGTGAAGTTAGATAGGGTGAAAGATACGGACATTACAAGTGTATTGGATAGTCTTTCATCTATGGAGTACAGTTATTTTTACTCGAAATTATCGACGAAGTATCAAGATTCTTCGCAAAATGTTTCATTTAAAACTTCCATTCGAATCACCCGTGATAGTGCCGTGAATGCGTTGGTGACTTTTGCTCGTTTCCCTGTAGTAAATGCCATTGTTACAAAAGATTCAGTGCAAGTAACTGACAAGCAAAAGAAATGCTATTCGGCTGAAAGTCTTTCCTTTTTAAAAGAAAGTTTTGGTTTCGATTTTAGTTACTCCAATGTGGAGGAAATTTTAGTGGGTATGCCTGTTGGATATAATAGATCAGAAAAATATTTTCGTGTAGACGACCCGTTCAATTATACAGTGAGCTCTCATAGCAAGCGCGACATCAAAAAGAATGAACGAAAAGATGGACGTGAAATCATTACCTATTATACGTTAACAGACGACCTGAAACAACTCAAACAAATTGTGATCGAAAGTCCGCTAGATTCAACCTTAATTAAATTAGATTATAAGTCGTATGAAGTTGTCGATACTTACGTTATGCCTTATGAGGTGAACGTTTCTATCGAAAGTCCACGGAAGTCTATTTCCATTGAATTGGAATATAAAAAGACACGGTTAAATGAGGCTGAACCTATTTATTTCACAATACCAGAGGGATATGAGCAGTGTAAATAGAATTCTTTTTTTGTGCTTCGTATTATTCGCTTTTGTTGGGTTTGGACAATCTACAAGCGAGAAGTTGAAACGCGAACAAGAGCGGTTAGAACGAAAGATTTCTGACACAAAACTATTGTTGTCTAAAAGTCAATCCGCTACAGAAACCTCTCTCAACGAATTGAAAGTCATTGAGAATCAAATTTTGTATCGTGAGCAGTTGTTGAAAAATTACGATAACCAAATACGTGGGGCGGAATTAACGGTGCAAAGCAAAGGACAACAAATTGAGTTGTTGCATGCGAAAATTGATCGCTTGAAAAAGCAATATGCAGAGTTGTTGGTTTATGCATATAAACATCGAAATAAGTATGGAAAAATGATGTATATCTTTTCTTCTGGTAGTTATTTTGAAGCAGTAAAACGAACAAAATATTTAGAACGAATTTCGGAAATTCAGCAAAAACAATTTTTGGCAATTCAACAAAACCAGGCATTGATTAAAGAAGAAATTGCAGAAATCGAAAAGGAAAAGAAGTACAAGGTTGCAATCATTCAGGAGAAAAGTAAGGAAAAGGCTGCAATTGAAAAAGATCGTAAAAAACAGGAAGAGGTTTATCAGAAATTCAAAGAAGAAGAGTCGGTTTTATTGGCTCGTTTAGCTGAAGAAGAAAAAAGCAAAGCTATTTTACGAGAACGTATTAATACGGCCATTCGTAATGAGATTGCAGCAGCTGAAGCGAGAAGAAAGAAGGCAGAAGCAGAACGTAAACGAATTGAAGCGGAAAACGCTAAAGCGAATGCAAAACCGAATACACCAACGGTGGCAAATAAACCTGAGCCTACTTTTTCAGAAACGAAAGAAGCTGCAAAGTTGAGCGCATCTTTTGAAGGGAATAAAGGTAGATTGCCTTGGCCTGTTGATAAAGGTAGTATCACAGAAAATTTTGGTAAAAACGCACATCCTACATTGAAAAATGTAACAACAAATAATCGCGGGATCGACATTAGTGCACCTAAAAATGCTCAAGTGCGATCTGTTTTTGAAGGAGAAGTTACGAGTGTATTAAATATTCCTGGAGCTGGAAAAGTGGTAATTATCAAACATGGTGATTATAGAACAGTGTACAGTAATTTACAAGATACCTATGTAACATCGGGAATGAAAGTTAGTACGAAAAAGGTGATAGGATCGCTTTTAACTGATGCAAAACAGAACATGTCAATAGCACATTTTGAAATTCATCATGTAGTTGGAAGTGCGGTAACTTGCCTTAATCCATCTCTTTGGGTATCGCATTAATTCAATGTTCAATTTCATGAATCCCACTATTTAACTTACATTTGATTTCCTCAATTATTTGGATAAAAAACTATGAGCAAAAAGATTCAAACCGCAGAACGTGTTTCACACCAGGACAAATCAGATAATTATGTTTATCAACGTAGTGTTTTGGCATATGTTGAAGCTGCAAAGTTGATTTCAGGAAAAGTATTGGAAATCGGTACCGGAAGTGGTTATGGAATTGAAATGTTAAGCTCTAGTGCAGATTCATTTTTAACGATTGATAAATTCGAATCGGCTGCAGGATCTAAGGCAAGTAAAGAAATTGAAAATGTTGAGTTTCGTCAAATGACGGTTCCTCCTTTAACTGGACTACCTGACAATCACTTCGATTTCGTGGTTTCTTTCCAGGTGATTGAACACATCCAAGATGATGTACAGTTTGTGAAGGAAATTCACCGAGTCTTGAAGAAAGGAGGGAAGTTCATCGTAACAACTCCGAATAAAAAAATGTCTTTGACTAGAAATCCTTGGCACATTCGTGAGTACACTATCGACGAGTTAAAAACACTTTTGTCGGCGGACTTTAATACTGTTGAGGCGAAGGGTGTTTTTGGTAACGATGAGGTGATGAAGTATTACGAGGAGAATAAGAAATCAGTGAAGAAAATTACCCGTTTCGATATCTTCAATTTGCAATATAATATGCCGCGTTGGATGCTCCAAATCCCGTACGACATTTTAAATCGAATGAATAGAAATAAACTTTCTGACAAGGGAGTGGACATCAAAATGGATGATTATTTCGTTTCTCCTGCAAAAGAAGGTTGTATTGACTTGTTTTACATCTCAGAGAAATAGTAAACTGCCTTTCAATATAATGGAACCACCTTGCCAAGGAAGTTCCAGAATGATTCGTTTTATTATGCTATACCCTGTCTAAACTTTCTTTAAAAAGGGTTGCACTATTGTTTTGCATTGTACTATTTTGAATATGCTCCAGAAGAATAGGTCAATTCATAACTGTGAGTGTATATTTCGAATACAATACCAAATGGGTCTTCTACATAACACATTTTGAACGGCTTCTCATTAGGGTAATATGACTTAATCGGCATCCTTTGTTTTCCTCCATATGCAACGATTTTCTCTATCAAAGTTTCAATGTTTGGGTCTTGTACACAAAAGTGAAAAAGTCCGGTGTTGAAAGGGTTGAATTCCGGAGCTTTCTTAATTCCGTGAGGAAATGAAAATAATTCAATTCCAATGCCGTCTGAAGTAGCAAGATGCGCAATTTCAAACTCTGACCAATCTTCGCCAAATACATCAATACACATTTGTCCTATGGCTGTTTCCTTTTCTTTTTTAACTGTTGATGGTTCCATAATGACGTACCACCCCATAACTTCAGAGTAGAATTTGACTGCTTCCTTTATATTTGGAACTGTGATTCCAATATGAGAAAATGATTTTGGGTAATTTTTGATTCTTTCCATACAAACTAATTTTAAAGCTCAATATTACGCTATATTTGTCCTTATGGCAATAACTTACTGAAAAGTGCTATAGTTACTAAAAAGAGTAAAATACAGATAATCAAGGGTAAAACACATTTGTTTTGGGTGAATTAATTAATTGTCCGCTAAATTATACGATGAATTTGATTGGTACTAAATGGAAACCATTGGTTTTGTTTCACCTTTTGGATGGTAATTTGCGTTCGGGTGTATTGCAAAAAAAGGTTCCAGGAATTTCCAATAAGATGTTTACTCAAACAGTACGGGAATTGGAAAAAGATGGGCTCATTTTCAGGGAAGTTTTTCCGGTTGTTCCACCGAAAGTTGAATATGGCCTTAGTGCACGCGGAAAATCTCTTGAACATGTATTGAGAAGTTTAGACCAGTGGGGTGCCTCTGATTGTATCAACAATTAACATCTTAATACATATCGTATCCTTCATTGATGCATTTTATTTTTGTAGGATCAACCGCATCAAAACGATTGGTTTTTGGGTTTGCTCGCCATGCTTTTAAAATGTTGGTGAAGTATTCTACGTCTTGTTCATCCTGTTCATAAACAACGACTAAATAAGAGTCGTATTCTCCATCAAATTCGCATTGGCCGCTCATGACATATTGATTTGAATCCAGATCATCGATGACTATGCCATCTAAAAGGGTGTAACTTGCTTTGTGATTTTCTGTACGCACGGTTTCAAAGGTTACAATTTGTCCCGCATCGCTTTTGTAGTGTTCTACGGCAAATTGGCGTCCAGTAGAGTCTGTGCCAATCAACATACCTCCGTAATCTTTGTATTCACTGAAGGCCTCAAATTCCGAAAGAGAACGGTATTCTTTTCCAATATATTTTTCAAAAATGGGGTTTTGCGCGCGACAAGTAGTTGCGAGAAGGAGGAAGATGACAGTAAAGAAGTAAGTACTTTTCAAAGCGTTGTTTTATTGAGTGAGTTCTTTTTTTCTGTACTGAATCATGCGTATGATGAGCTCTTTGGGCAACGGTTTATTTAGTGGAAACTGAACCGAGCCTTTCCCTTGCTTGAATGCTTTTAACTCTTCGGAGAACTTCTCCATTGTAGTTGGAAATGGGTAGAACCCAACAAATTTTGCATAACCAGCCATCATAATTTGTTGATCACGTTTACCACCTGGAACCAATGTAAAAGAGGGTACTTTATAGTTTAACATTTCAACTGCATCGGGAGCGGCTTCTTTAATGATACTTCGTAATTCCTTTAATAGTTGTTGTGTGGCTTCAGGTTGACTGGCGATGTAGTCATCAATCGTATCGAAACTTGGCATTGGTCCTTTCTTCCCCATGTAGTTGTAACTTAATGTTGTAAACGTTTTTCAATTTACGACTTGTCCCTCAATAATAAAAGACTTTCAAAGGATGTTTTATGATTGAGCGAGTAATTCTTTCAGACTCTGGTCTTCGGTTAAATTTAATTTTTTTCTAACGCGACTTCTTGCTTTTTTAACGCTGGCAGGAGCAATGTTTAATATACCTGCAATTTCTTTCTGACTATATCCAATGCGAATTAAGATCAATAACCTGATTTCTGATTTCGTCAGTTCTGGGTGTTTGACCAAAATGTGGTCAAGAAAATTTGGGTTTAATTTTTCTAATTTTGATTTAAATTCATCCCAATCGGATTCTGTCGATAATGAATTCTCTACTAATTTGAAGACAGGCAACAAGTCCGTTTTATCAATTCTTGTTTCTTGTTTTTGGGATGCATTAAGAAGTTCTTCTTTTCGTTGAACCAATTCTCTTTCTAAAGACAACGTCTTTTTAAATTGCGTTTTTATTATTAATACGATGAAATAGGTAAATCCTGTGTACTCAATGATTGTCCCAATTTTAAAATATGAAAACGGGTCGCCTGGTAATATCGTAAAGTGACTATCTATAAGTCCCAATGTGATGAAAAAGAGTAAAAAAGAAAATGCAATTAAATAATACTTCGCTTGCATTCGTCGTTCTTTAAACGAAAGGAAAATGATGAGCAGCGCAATGATTATCCAGAAGAAACCGAAATAGTTCTCAATAACATGAAGGTGACTTATGGAGGTGTTGTAGAATACAAACTGATATAGCGTTGCACCACCGAGTATGATGATAAACATGACCTTGATTATCCTCCAAAATGTTGGCATTGTTTTGTTTATCTCCAAGAATTTTGAAGTGAACAATACAGCGGATAAAATCCAAATGCGAATACTTACAAACAAGATATGGTCTATCACAGCATTTGATAACCCTAAACCATAAAGCTGTCCTTCTACATTCAAATAAAAGAGGCAACTTGCCAAGATATAGAACGCATAGTAATAATAGATCTTGTTTTTAAGAATACTCCAGTGAAAAATGTTGATCAACAACAACATGAAAATGGCCACATAAAATAAATAATTGAATAGTGACTGCCGACTATTGATTGTTGTGTAGTTTTCTACGGACAAAAGATGTGGCGTTGCTTGAAGGATTCTTCCATCACTTTTTGTTGTTATAATGAATGTTGCCTTTTCATTTGGGGCTAAATCAATTTGAAAATTTGGCTTGGGATTATTATAAGTACGGTCGTCTGTGAGGGCATGGTTGACCGTTTCATCCATCGGTTTCAAGGAATTCAGCCGCTTGTTCAATTTGTAGAACCTGTAATTTCGGTTGATCAAATCATCCATCATAACCATGTACGACGCATAGCTTGGCTTATTTTCGATTTCTAGTTGTACCCATACATCGCCTTCATAGAATCCTAAATCCAAATCATCGAAGGGCTCGAAATTAACCTTGTTGAAATTTTTGATTTTTTGTTTAACACCTACCGCAGATGCAAAGGTGTAATCCACATCTACTGAATCTGATTTTGAGCAGGATGAGATCAAATGAAGTATGACCCCAAGCAACAAGATAAATTGTATTTGCCTTATTTTTTTCAAATTAAAATCCGAATTGTGTAGATATTTGATGATAAACGGATGATAACTTCCGAATCGAAGAATAAAAATAAGATTATTTTTAAATGAAAGCCGTTTTATTGAAAAACTGTTCTATCCCAAGACGATTCTGTCCCGATTTCAGGCTTGAATGTATAGATGAAATAGAGTAGAGCATGGAATGTAATGGTATTCTTGATCAATTAAATTCTGGGGAAGTACTTTTCAACTAAGATTTGGGTGCATTCTTAAACCCTATGCAAAAAAAAAGGGCAGTCATTAGACTGCCCTTTAATTATAACTTATGGATTACAACAACGTTGTTGGACAAACATATTCAGATACTGAAATATCAGTGTCTTTAATTGCAGTGAATCCTCCCACAACATCTGAGAAGTTATTCCAACCTCTAGATTTTAATATGGATGAAGCAATCATACTTCTATATCCAGCGGCACAATGAATTGCGAATGGCTTGTCTTTCGGGAAAGAAGCAAGGTTGCTGTTGATTTGATTCAATGGGACGTTAATCGCTCCAATGGCATGTTCAGAATCAAACTCACTTTTCTTTCTTACATCTATCAAGATAAACTCACCAGATTTCATTTTTTCTTCTAACTCCATGGCAGTTATACGTTCGAAAGTCTCAATGTCTTTCCCTGAATTCTCCCAGGCATTAAATCCACCTTCAAGATGACCGATTGTGTAGTCATATCCAACACGTGATAGTCGCGTTATTGCTTCTTTTTCTCTTTCTGGATCGCAAACCAAGATAATTTCTTGCTTCACATCAGGGATCATTTCACCTACCCACTGAGCAAAGTTTCCATCAAGACCAATGTTGATACTGTTCGGTACATATCCTTTGGCAAATTCTGTTGCATCACGCGTGTCTAAAATCAACGCTTCCGTTTCATTGGCAACCAATTCGAATTCTGTCGGAGAAAGTGGACGTAACCCTCGTTCCATTACATCATCTAAACTGTCGTACCCTTTAATATTCAGCAGTACGTTTTGTGGGAAGTAACCTGGAGGATTCGTCAGTCCTGTTAAAAGCTCTTTTTTGAACTCCTCTTTCGTCATGTCAGATCTTAACGCATAATTCGTTTTCTTTTGATTACCTAGTGTATCCGTCGTTTCTTTTGACATGTTTTTACCACAAGCAGAACCTGCTCCATGATTTGGATAGACAATTAGGTCGTCGCTTAACGGCATGATCTTATTACGTAAAGAATCAAATAGATGACCCGCTAATTTATCTTCTGTTAAATCTTCGATAACATGTTGAGCAAGGTCTGGTCGTCCAACATCACCAATAAATAGTGTATCTCCTGTAATAATTCCGTGTTCCTTTCCATGTTCATCAATAACAAGGTATGTTGTACTTTCCATGGTATGACCTGGAGTGTGAATTACCTTAATTTTGTAGTTCCCAATTTCAAAAACTTGATTATCCTCTGCAACGATGGCATCAAATCCAGGTTTAGCTGTTGGTCCGTAAACGATTTCAGCTCCAGTCTTTTTTGCAAGGTCAATATGTCCACTAACGAAATCTGCGTGGAAGTGTGTTTCAAATACATATTTAATTTTAGCACCGTCTTTCTCCGCTCTATCGAGATACGGTTGTACTTCTCTTAAAGGGTCAAAAATAGCCGCTTCACCATTATTTTCAATGTAGTAAGCCGCATGTGCTAGGCATCCTGTGTAAATTTGTTCTATTTTCATAACTGTGTCTTTTAATATTTTCATCTAAGGTACGCGATGTCTTTCGGTTAAATTGTTACTCATGTTACACCCGATGTGGACCAAGATACGGCATCGAAGAAGAGATAAAAATGATGGATGTTAGTTTTATTCGCGTGTTTAGTCAAGATCACGTGTAAGGTTTCGAGGCAATACTGCTCCTGTGTTTATGAATGAATATGTGATGGAAAAAAAGAAGCAATTGCATCTAAGACAGAACGAACAGAAATTCTGATAAGACGCTGAGAATTGATTAAAATAATTAGTCCCTTGTCGGAACGGTGTTTCGGATTTGTAGGTAAACGGTTTAATGCACTTGGTGAAAATAAACCCAATATTGCTTGCCTAGGTGTTTGATTTCTTTTGTTTCTTTTATCAATTTAAAGGCCCAGTCATAATGACTTGAAGTTGCTGAAACGAGGTATGAACCTAAAGATGTAGTTCCGGTCCACTTGTATCTTTTCTTCTCAAATAACTCTTCATCACTATGCTTCTGAATTATACTTCTCACCATTTCATAACTTGCCTTGAAATTCATTTTTGCATCTTCCAGTGTGGTTTCCTTGTATTTTTCCCAAATCCATTTGTTCAATTCAGGAGTGGTTTTCCAAGTATAGCCTTTGGCAGGCATGTCTGGTTTTTCACCCATCATTCCTATGTCATACCATTGATTCATCATTAGATGCCAATGATGACGATGCATCAAAACGTCTCGAATATTTCGATTCATGGTTCCTTTTGGGAATTCGACATTCTGTTCTTTAACAGAAAACGAGTTTATGAAATCCATTAGTTTATTAAAGTTCGCTGCGCTTAAGTCAAGCAATTCAATTTTATTTTTTGGTCTGGCCATAAGTTTTTCGAATATCTTTTAAATGTTTTCTAATGTGATTTGAGACAATTTCTAAATGCTCAATCTTCGAATAATCTCGTGAGCCCTTTTTATAAGGGATTTTATCAATGGTATCTTCAAATATGAACGCTTCAATGGTGTTTTGAGCATGCTTCATGCGTTGTATTAGATTTTCTGTTGACTCATGTGTAGTTGTTTCAACGCTTTGTTTATTTACTTCTGACAATTTCCCTGTCAACGGATTTGGCTTAATGCCTTGGCCTAAATCAGAGATGTTCCTTGCAAAACTCTCGTGCCAAAAAGTCAAATGGCCGAGAACATCTTTTGCATCCCAAAATTCATAAACCATTTTATTATCGTTTAGCCCTTGCTCAAAAAAAGCAAAAAGCTGCGTGAGATCATTTCTAAGAATTTCAACATATGTTTTAATAGGTTTCTCTTTGTTTTCCATATCATTTTGATGAGAATCAACGATCAATTAATGGATGCACTCTAATCTTTTAAAGATAAGTGTATTTGAGGGAAGTACTCTCCCTTGTTTTAACTTTTAATTTGGTGAATTCAACCCGAGTTTATTGCCTTCTGAATCTATAAATAAGGCAAAAAATCCGCTTCCATCGGCATGAGCTGTTTTGGGAACAATAACCTTTCCGCCATTTATTTCTACTTTATCAAGAATGGTTTGAAGATTGTCTCCACAATTCAGGTATATTGTAGGACCATTCGATGAAGGTGTGTAGTCTTCTCCTTTCATAATTACACCAGTTACTATTTGTTCTTCGTAAGGAAATATTCCCATTTCCATTCCAGGCAATTCCATTTTTTCAATGTTAATGTCTAAAATGGCTTGATAGAAATTGACAGCGCGTGTAATATCCGTTGCTGGAATTTCAAAAAGGGAAATCATACTTTTCATTTCATGTACACTTTGTTCTTGTTTAGAACTCACGTTTTGTAATCCTGAATTGGATTCATTTTGATTATTACAAGAGGTAAGGATAAGTATTGCTGAAGTAATTAATAAGATTCTTTTCATTTTTATTTGATTCTCAATGTGTGAGCTATTAAAGATAAGCGTATTTGAGGGAATAGATTAATTATTACGAATGATTTATCATTCAAGAAAAAGCGCTAGCTTTTGATGTTAAGATTTAAGCAGTGGGGTGTAGGGCATGTTAGCGGTGTTTCGGAAGAAAAAACCTTCGTTAAGGATAGCAGCGGCATCCTTTTTATCTTGGAGGAAAGACTTTTGGAGTCAGGAGTCAAGGA
>JBFHHS010000077.1:0-11354 GCA_041596895.1 Crocinitomicaceae bacterium
ATCTTTCGATACGATTGTTGCATTTGAATCAAATACCGAACAACATGTATTACCAATGATATCGTTAGAAACCAATTCAGGATCTAGTGCATAATGAATTTGGTTCACTAAATCTCCATTCAAAGCAGCATCCTTAACAACGTTGTTTAATTCTTCTAATGAAGTGTCTTTTCCTAATTCTAGATTAAGAATAGCTAAAGAACCATTTGGAGTAGGTACACGTACAGCATTTGCCGTTAATTTATCCTTCAAGTCTGGAATAACTTTAGTAACCGCATTCCCAGCACCAGTTGAAGTAATTACCATGTTGATTGCAGCTGAACGACCTCTTCTTGGTTTCTTGTGCATGTTATCTAATAAGTTTTGATCATTCGTATAGGCGTGAACCGTTTCGATGTGACCTTTAACTACACCAAACTTATCATTAACAACTTTCAGAATAGGAGAGATGGCATTTGTTGTACATGAAGCTGCAGAATATATGCGTTCACCTTCTAAGTCTAATTCTCCTTGGTTAATACCGTAAACGATATTTGGTATTTCTTTTCCTGGTGCAGTTAAAAGAACACGTGAAGCACCGTTTGCTTTTAAGTGACGAGATAATGCTTCTCTGTCAGTAAATGCCCCAGTGTTATCAATAATCAGTGCATTATTAATTCCATAAGACGTATAATCAATATCTTCTGGATTTTTAGCACAAATCATTTTAACAATTTGACCATTAATACTAATTGCTTCGTTTGCAGCATCAACTTCAACTGTACCGTTGAAGGCACCGTGAACTGAATCATTTTTCAACAAAGCTGCTCTTTTGATCAAATCAGCCTCAGAGTTGCTACGTGTAACAATTCCTCTTAATCTCAATTGCTGACCTTTTCCAGCTTGCTTAATTAATTCTCTAGCAGCCAAACGACCGATACGTCCAAATCCATATAGAACAACATCTCTAGGTTGGAATGTCGCCGCATTAGCAGATTCAAATCCAGCTAACTTATTCTTTAGAAAGTCTGTCATGGACTCAAAATCACCTTTTTCACTTAGCCATTCGCTAGCCAATTTACCGATGTCCAATTTTGCAGGAGCGATATCCATTGATAATAACGATTCAGCTAAATCTGCTGTAGTGAAAATATCAACTGGCTTGTTTACAACATTCTTAGAATATTCATGTAAGTTTAATATTTCAGAAATTGTAACATCAGTAAGATGATTTCTAAATAAAACTAACTCAATTCCTTTGTCATAAAGAAGTTCTCCAACTTTACTTGACAATTTAACCGCAGCTCTTTCTCTTTTAATGTGCGATTGCAACTCGTTTTCGTAACCTAACGCTGTTTCCATTTTTTTAATTAAGATGTTGATATTAAATCATTTATTATAAAAAAAAAGGTGCCCACGTTAGAGGGCACCTTTTCATTGTCTTATCCTAGATAAGCTTTAAGCAATTTATTTCTCGAGGTATGTCGTAAACGACGAATGGCCTTTTCTTTAATTTGTCTCACTCTTTCGCGAGTTAAATTAAATTTAGCACCTATCTCCTCAAGTGTAAGGCCGTGATTCATTCCAATTCCAAAGAATAAACGGATAATCTCACGCTCTTTATCAGTTAATGTACTCAATGATCTTTCAATCTCCTTTTGAAGTGACTCTGCCATCAAAGCATGGTCAGCCTTTGGAGAATCATTGTTGGCCATAACATCCATTAATGTTCCACCATCTTCAGAAGTAGATAGGGGAGCATCCATAGATACATGACGACCAGATACATTTAAGCTCTCTTTAATCTTGTCTTCTGGAACCTCCAATGCTTCAGCCAACTCTTCAGCTGATGGTGGTCTTTCGAATTCTTGCTCAAGGCGAGAGAATGCCTTATTGATTTTATTTAATGATCCTACCTGGTTTAAAGGAAGTCGTACAATTCTTGCTTGTTCAGCTAAAGCTTGCAAAATTGATTGACGAATCCACCATACTGCGTAAGAAATGAATTTGAATCCACGAGTTTCATCAAATTTCTGTGCAGCTTTAATAAGTCCCAAGTTACCCTCATTAATTAAATCAGGTAATGTTAATCCTTGGTTTTGATACTGTTTTGCAACAGATACAACGAATCGAAGGTTGGCTCTTGTTAATTTTTCAAGGGCTCTTTGGTCACCTTGCTTGATCTTTCTTGCCAATTCTACCTCTTCCTCCGCAGTAATCAACTCTTCTTTACCGATATCCTGCAAGTACTTGTCTAATGACTGACTCTCACGATTGGTAATCGATTTTGTAATTTTAAGTTGTCTCATACTTTCTTCTCGTCTACTATTTAAATTTGCCTGTAAAAGCGTTGGCAAAGATACGGTGAAAAGAACCCATTATCCAAAAAAAAGGTTCATAATTTATTAATATTTTTAACATCAAAAATCATGCCTTATTTTATTGATTTATAGGCCAAATCCTACATAATCTCTTTTTCCACTTTCCGTCATTATTTCTAACAGAACTCCTCTGTTGACGCTATTTAGTTTATTCGTTAGTTGCTCTACAGATGAAACCGCTTCATTGTTGATTTTCAAAATGATCATTCCTTCCTGCAATCCAAGTGATTTTAACTTACCTGCATTCAATGATTTGATCTTTACACCATACGAAATGTTTAACTCTTCTTTATCTTTACTGGTTAATTCCGTAAAAGTTGCACCAAGAGCTGCATTTTTTTGAACTTCTTCTTTGCTAACTAATTTGGTCTCTCCGTCACTATTGCGAAGAACAATCTCTTTAACACTTTCATAACCTTTTGAATTGCGGATCGTTACGCTAATTTTATCACCAGGGCGTCTTTTTCCGACTTCCTCTTGCAATGCTGCAACAGAATTTACGGTTTTTGTCCCGATTTTTAAAATAACGTCACCTTCTTTTAATCCGGCTTTTTCTGCACTTCCATTTTCTACAACACCAGCGACATATACACCTTTTATATTTGAAAGGTTTTTAGATTCTACAAGTTCTTGTGTTACATCCGCAATTTGAACTCCTAAATAGCCTCGTTGTACAATCCCATAGTCAATCAAATCGGTCATGACTTTCTTAACCAAATTTACAGGGACGGCGAATGAGTAACCACTGTAGCTACCTGTTTGAGATGCGATTGCTGTATTAATCCCCACTAATTCTCCTTGAGTATTTACTAGTGCTCCCCCTGAATTTCCAGGGTTAACGGCTGCGTCAGTTTGAATAAATGATTCTATTGGAACTACATTTGATCCGGATCGATCAGACAATAAATTGATGTTACGAGCTTTCGCAGATACAATTCCCGCTGTCACTGTACTTGTAAGGTTAAATGGATTACCCACAGCAAGAACCCATTCTCCAACTTGTATATTATCGCTGTTACCGATTGAGATTGCAGCCAAGCCTTTCTCCTTGATTTTCAAAACTGCAATATCTGTTGAAGGGTCAGTTCCAACAATTGTAGCTGTGTATTTTCTGTTGTCGTTTAATGTAACTTCGATTTCTTGTGCGTTTTCGATTACATGATTGTTTGTTACGATATATCCATCTTTAGAAACAATAACTCCAGACCCAGACCCAGATCCATATTGTTTAAATTCTCTTCCGCCAGATCCAGGACCATAAAAGAATTCTGAAAATATGTCGCGTTGAAACGTAGTTGTTTCAACTTTTGTTGTGACGTGTACTACAGCATTAAGACTGTTTTCTGAAGCGTTAACGAAATCAATTCCAGGAACCATGTTGTTAAAACTCAACGCGGTCTTTTTTCCGAATGATTCAGTTGACTGATTCTGAACAGTGTCCAATTGAGGTGTTTGTGGCTCTTGATTAAGGGTGAGAAAAACTGCCAATGGAAGCATTCCACCCAAAAGGCCAATTCCAAATAGTTTAAAATTGTTTTTCATAATATCTGATTTGATGTTTGATTTCTTATTAACAATTATAACACCAAAGAATTAAAAAGTTATATATGGCCGTTGTTAAAAGTTGTTAAGCAAAACCTTGCGTTCTCGGGGATATGCGCTACTTTTGTGTCAATGAGAATAAAATTTTCTAAATACCAAGGGACCGGGAATGATTTCGTAATGCTTGACAATATGTCAGGTGATTATGACATGTTGAGTTTATCTCAAATTCAATTCATTTGTGATCGTAAGTTGGGCGTTGGTGCCGATGGATTAATTAAACTTTCTAAAAAGGAAGGTTACGATTTTAATGTAGAATATTTTAACGCGGATGGGAGTCAAAGTTTTTGCGGGAATGGAGCTCGATGTTCAGTGAGGTTTGCACAGGCGATCGGTGTAATTGATACCCAAGCATTTTTTTATGCAATTGATGGAGCACATAAAGCATTTGTTAATGATGGTGAAGTTCGATTGGAGATGCTACCTGTAGATGAGTATTCGACATTTAACGATGATTATATTTTGAATACTGGTTCTCCCCATTACATCCATATAGTTAAGGATATTGATGATGAAGATATTGTAGATTATGGTCGCTCAATTCGTTATTCTGATTTGTATAAAGAGGATGGGATAAATGTGAATACTATGGCTGCAGTTTCTGATAATGAGATTAATGTTGCAACCTATGAGCGAGGGGTTGAAGATGAAACATTGTCATGTGGAACAGGTGTTACTGCTTGTGCTTTAGCTTTTATGGTGATGAGAGGGTTAAATGAGTCTGAAGTTACAATTAATACGAAAGGTGGAGTGCTCAAGGTTTCTGCATTAAGAAATAAAGAGCAATTTTCTGAAATTTGGTTAACAGGGCCCGCAACATTTGTTTTTGATGGAAGCATTGATGTCTAATTATGTAATTAGTAAAATCGATTCATTTTCTCAAGAAAAGGCTTCGACAGGTAGCGTACTTTGGGTATTGCATGCTGACAAGGTACCACCGCACATTGGGTTGTCTGTAAATGGTTTGTTTTATAGCTTGAAGGCCAATGGAAAGGATACTGCTGCTCCAATATCAAGTTTACTGGAAGTGATCAACCGAAGGGGAATTACAACGTTGTGTTTTAACCTAAAAGATGATCTTCCTTTAGATGTAATTAATGGAGTGTTTAATGATTATGAAAAGACAATTCCTAATCAAATAACTTGCTTAAATCCCATCAAGGAATTATTGAACCAGAATGGTGCTTCAAAATTAATCGAGCTTTTAGCTTCACTCGAGGAGTCTAGGCGAATTAATTCGGTGACGGGTTTAAATATACCGTTAGAATTTTCAGGTATTAAGGATTATGATGTCTCAGATATTCATGCACGTTTAACGTTGTTAAATAAAAAATCATGAGTGTTTACATTAGGCCGATTGAACTTGGGGATGCCGTTGAAGTCTTACGGTGGGAAAATGATGTTGACAATTGGAGTTCAAGCAATAATGATTCTCCTTATCAACTGTGGGATATTGTTCGCCTAATTGAGTCACTATCAAATATAGAGGTTGCAAAACAGGCGCGCTGGATAATTTGTGATTCTGACAACGGTAAAGCGTTGGGGGCAGTGGATTTATGTGAAATTGATTTTGAATCGAAAGAGGCTATTGTTGGAATACTAATCGCAGATAAGGAGAATAGACAGAAAGGTAGTGCGCACCAAAGTTTACAACTTATCGAACACGAAGCCATAAAGCTTGGGGTTGAAAAGTTAACTTGTATGATTCATCCAGAAAATAAACCGAGTTTGGCATTGTTTCAAAAATGTAATTTTAACAAAATAGGTCAATCAGATGATAAATATCTCAGTGATGGTGTGTATATTGAGGCATTATTATTTGAAAAATGGTTAAAAAAATAACTCTTCTCGCATTAGTAGCAATTTCAGCATTTGCAATTTATCATAGAGAGCGTATCATGCGCCTTTTCAGTGAGGATACTCGAACAATTAATTCTACGGAGGTTAAACTCTTGTTTCGTGAAGATCCAACAATTAAGGAATTAACCTCGGAACTTATCAAAAATGGAATCATTAAAGATGAAAATCAATTTAATGAGTATGTAGTTGCTAATAATATTGACCCTAATCGTTTTGCTGCAGGGAAGTATATCATTTTATCTCAAACACAATTGGCTAATCTTGTTCAAGGGTTTGTTAAGGGAGAGAATGGGCATGGAAATGCAGAAGTTAAAGTCAATGTGGACTTTAATCGTTGCATAGGTGTTGAAGACATTGCGTCTAATATTAGTAAATGCATTATAGCTGACAGTTCTTCCATTGCAAATTATCTTTTTGAGCCCGCTACACAGAAAAAATACGGTTTTACCACAGAGCAAATGCCTGCATTATTTCTTCCTCAGCGATATGAAATGTATTTCGATACGGATGCTGAAGAATTTACTGCATTTATGGCGAATGAATTCAAGGCTTTCTGGAATGAGGATCGAAAAAATAAAATGAAGTCGATAGGTTTGAGTTCTCCTTCTCAAGTTGCAACAATTGCAAGTATTGTGTATTCGGAACAGTCTAAAATAGAAGAGGAGTGGCCAATCATTGCTAAATTATATCTCAATCGCGTCAACAAGGGGATGCGTTTGGAGTCTGACCCTACTTTTAAGTTCTGTTGGGGAGATAAGCTGGAAGGGGTGGAACGTTTATTAAATAAGCATAAAGAAATTGATTGTCCCTATAACACATACAAATATGCAGGGATACCACCCGGACCAATATGTGTAGTTCCACGAAAGGTCATTGATGCAGTCTTGAATCCTGCTGATGTGAACTATCTTTTCATGTGTGGAAAGCCTGGTGGTGGTGGACATAATTTTGCTGTTACCAATCGGGAACATGAACATAATGCTGCGATTTACCGCACTTGGCTAAAAAAATATTTGGCAGAAAAGAACAGTTAATATGAAAAGAAGATCATTTTTTAAGCTGGGCATAACTGCTGCGGCATTAGGACTTGTTAAACCGAGTAAAGCGGCAAATGTTATTGAGAAGGTTACTACAGATCTGGATGAAGTTGTTAAACCAATTGTTATTTCTACATGGGAGCATGGAATGGCTGCTAATGAAAATGCTTGGAAGGTATTAAATGCTAATGGTCCCGCTTTGGATGCTGTAGAACATGGGGTAAGAACAACAGAGTCTGATCTCACAAATAGAAGTGTAGGCATTGGTGGACGACCAGATCGTGATGGTCATGTCACCTTAGATGCATGTATTATGGACGAGAAGTCTAATTGTGGAGCTGTTGGATATTTAGAAGGAATTAAACATCCTATTTCAGTTGCGAGAACAATTATGGAGAATACGCCACATATTATGTTGGTTGGAGAAGGTGCTAAGCGTTTTGCACTAGATTATGGTTTTAAACACGTGAAATCACCAATTAAAGAGGTAAAACAAGATTGGAAAGAATGGAAGAAAGAGAATAAAGAGCTATTCGAGAAACCAGTAATTAATAACGAAAACCACGATACAATTGGTATGTTAGCGCTTGATGCTAATGGAAATCTTAGCGGTGCCTGTACAACTAGTGGATGGGGGTATAAGCTTCCAGGACGTATTGGAGATTCTCCGATAATTGGTGCAGGGTTGTTTGTAGATAATGAAATTGGTGCTGCTTGCGCAACTGGACTAGGTGAAGCGGTTATCCGAATTGCGGGTAGTCACACGGTTGTAGAGTTGATGCGGCAAGGCCGTACTCCCCAACAGGCTTGTGAAGAGGCTGTTGCTCGTATTATTTCAAAACACGATGATATGGAGGGCTTGCAAGTGGGGTTTCTTGCGTTAGATAAAAAAGGAAACTTTGGAGCATACTCAGTATTTAATGGCTTTAATTTTGCAGTGAAAAGCAATGATCAATCGGAATTAATCGATGCAGGTCACGATCGTAATTGGTAAGATATGTTATGCGTAATTTTTCAGTTTTAATTCTTCTAATCGTTCTTATGTTTAGTTCGTCTGTTATGTCAATTGCTCAGGATGTAGAGCTTACTTGGAGTTTTCTGCATCCAATAAAAAAAGAGTGGGTCGAACTTGGTGTGAAAGGTTCTGTGCAAGAAGGCTTGATCGAAAATAAAGAATTGCCTGACCCATTTTATGGATTGAATGAAGAGAAGTTTAATTGGATTGAAGACCATCAATGGGAATTTAAATCGATGTTCTTTTTAGACAAGGAGTTAGAGAGAGACTTCGTTGAGTTGATTTTTCCTTCCATTGATACTTATGCAAAGGTTTATTTGAATGATCAACTTGTATTAGAAACGGATAACGCATTTATACCGCATTCTGTTGATATTAAGAAACATGCTGTTAATGGCTTAAATGAACTTGTATTGGTTTTTACTCCTCCTGTGATTTACCATAAAGATAAATTGAAAGAGGTGGGGTATCAATTGCCTGCGCCTAATGATGTGCATGATGTTGCAATCGCTCCGTATTCAAGAAAACCGCAATATCAATTTGGTTGGGATTGGGCGTTACGAATGAATACAATTGGGCTGAATAAACCAGCTCGAATATCTTCCTATGATGATACTCGGTTATTGAATAAAACTACACGAATTATTTCAGTTGAAGCTGATGTTGCAATTGTTGAATTTGATATTCAGTTGTCAAATAGTGAGATTAAAGAAATTTGGTGGGAAAGCAAATTGTTTGGAAGTGAAAAAGTAAAGGGAAAGAACGGTGTTTTCACACGTCAAGTAACCGTTAAGAGTCCAAAGTTATGGTGGCCGAGAGGACAAGGTGATGCGTTTTTATATGAAGATTATATTTCAGTACAAAACATTGAAAAACAAGGTCTAGTGAGTTTTGAGTTAAAGTTTGGGGTGAAGACTTCAGAGTTGGTTCAAGAACATGATGAATGGGGGACGAGTTATTATTTTAAAATAAATGGTCGTCGTGTGTTTTGTAAAGGAGCAGATTACATTCCTCAAGAGATATTTCCTGCACGAGTAACAGATGAAATGGTTGTAGATATGGTTGATTTAATGGCTGAATCAAACTTCAATATGATTCGTGTTTGGGGAGGTGGTTATTATCCTGATGAGGTATTCTTTGAACGGTGTGATGAACTGGGGATTATGGTTTGGGAGGACTTAATGTTTGCCTGTGCAATGTATCCTGGAGATGATGAATTTATCGATAATATTACAAAAGAGTTTGAATATCAAATACCGAGGATTTCTGCTCATCCTAGTGTAGTTCTTTTTAACGGGAATAATGAAGTGGAAGTGGCCTGGGGCAATTGGGGCTTTCAAGTGAAACATGGTCTTTACGGAAAAAGTGCCAAAGAAATTGAATCTGCGTACGATCGAATTTTTAAAAATATTGCTCCAGCTGTTGTCGAAAAGCATAACACGGTTCCTTATATCCATACTTCGCCATTAAGTAATTGGGGGAAAAAGGAATTATATAACCATGGATCTCAACATTATTGGGGGGTATGGCATGGAAAGGATCCCATTGAAGATTTTGGAAAGAAAATCGGTCGATTTAATGCTGAATACGGTTTTCAGAGTTTTCCCGAATACAATACATTGAGTACTTTTTCTTCTAAAGCAGATTGGGATTTATCTTCTCCAGTGATGAAACACCATCAGAAAAGCTACGTGGGAAATGATATGATTTTAAAGCATGCGAAGAGGTTGTATGGAAATCCGGAATCATTTGAGGATTTTATCTATTACTCGCAATTAACTCAGGCTATGGCTGTGAGTATGGCTGTAGCGGGACATAGAATTGATGCCCCTCGTTGTGGTGGGACGTTATATTGGCAGTTAAATGATTGTTGGCCAGCTCCGACTTGGTCAAGTGTTGATTATAACGGCAATTGGAAAGCATTACAATATCGAATGCGAGATGATTATCGCGATGTTTCGGTTGTGGCGAAATACAATGATTTGAACGATGTTGATTATTATTTAGTGTCCGATGTGGTGAACGCATTTAAATCGAACGTAAAGTTGAAAGTATTTGGTTTAGATGGGAGTTTGGTGTCTGAAAGTGACACGATTGTTGAGTTAGATGGTAATGGATCTCACAAAATTGATGTTGGGGAGATTAATACAAACGCAGTGTTAACCATTGATTTTGAGAATGAACAAGGAGAACGTATTACAAGAACTTTTGATCATTTAAGAGCAGAGTATGAAAAAGCAAAAGAGGAAGATGTAGTTTTGTCGATCGTTTCTGTAGACAAAGAGAGTAAATCATTGGTTTTAAATGTTTCGAATACTAAATACTTACGAAATCTATGGATTTCAAGTTCTGAATTTGGATTAAAGTTCGATTCTAATTTTGAAAGCCTGTTACCTGGAGAGCATAAGGTTGTTGTACAATATGAAGAACTACCAAAGTTGGAGGACTTTAAGTTGATGTGGTTGTAGAGAAAATGTTATTGAATAAAAAAAGCGACCAGAATAGGTCGCTTTTTTTAGTTTGAAAATCTTCTTATTTTCTTAAGGGAGTTACATCGCTGACAGACACTACCTTGTCACAAGCGCAATCTTTTGGTTGCATTGCTCGACTTGGTGCATATGTAAAGCGAATAAACATTCCTTCTTTTTTATAAATTTCATCTAAATTGACAGGATACATTTTTACACTTCCCTCATCAGTTTTAGCATCAATGTAAAAAGCACATCCTTTACCTGCATGAACAGTTCCTACAATTCTCATGTTTTCCTCTTTAATTTCTTCTACAACTTCTACGGCGTCTTCAGTTGTGTTTGATGCAAGCTCTTTTTGAGTACCACAAGCAAAGAATAAAAAGAATCCACTTAATAAAAATAACGTCTTCATAATTTCTAATTTAATCGTTTTAAGGCATAAATCATTCCAAAAAAAGAAGTCGACATTAAGCCGACTTCCTATCATCAAAAATAATTATTTAATCGTAACCTTCGTCACTTTCATTTTTTCATTAGCTCTAACTTGAAGTATGTACATTCCTGATGCGAAATCAGTTGTTGTAATTGTCAATTTAGAACCAGCGATTGTTGCGTTTGAATAGACAACTTTACCTGATAAATCTCTTAATTCAATTGAGGTAGGAGTCGTGTTGTTCCACGCAACGTTTAATTCAGTTGAAGCAGGATTAGGGAAGACGTTAATTCCTTCTAAAACATGCTCATCAATTCCAGCAGGACCGTCGGCAACTGTAATCACACCTTGGTAAGGTTTGTAGTTTTGCTTCGTTCCTGTAACGATTAATGGGGCGTTAGTTGTAAGTGCAGGGAAAGTAATTGTAACAGAACCTCCATTTGCAATTCCAGATCCTAATAATACATTGTCTTGTGAAATAGAAATTTTTGCACCATCAGTATCACAGTTCACATTTACAGATGTCGTTCCTAACGGAACGTTTCCAACATGCGAAACAGTCATGTTCATAGTTAC
>JBFHHS010000078.1:0-10918 GCA_041596895.1 Crocinitomicaceae bacterium
TACAAAAAAGACGAAAGCAAAAAGACTATCGTATTCACCTGGCATCATTTACTCATGGATGGTTACGGCGCAGGACTATTGATTCAAAACTTATTAGACCCGACAAAAATCCAACCATACCAACGTGATAAATCTGCTGTTAATTGGTCCAATTTTATTAAAGCCGTAAAAGCAAAACGATTCGTTAGTAAAAGTGCAAAAGGGAAAATTGGAATGCTTCAAGCCACCACTGAGGAAAATATCACCCAAATCACCTCCATTCTGTCTTTTTCAAGAAATGAAACAACACAAATTGAAGAAAATGCCAAGCGTAACGGTGCTAAATTTGGCCCAAGTAGTTTCTTTCTTGCGGCAACAAGTATCGCAGTAAATGAATATAGAAATCGAGAAAACCTTCCTACAGAAGACTTCTGGATTCCAGTACCTCAAAACAATAGAAAAAAAGGAGAACGTTGGCCCATTTTAGGGAATCATATTTCCATGCTATTTTATCGTCTAAAGAAAGAAAAATACAATTCACTTGAAGCCTTAACTCAATCAATTGTGGATCAAATGATCGTACAGATAAAGGAAAAACAAACAAATCACTACAACCACTTAATGAATTACTTACGACCTGTTAATTCAAGTATTTATTCACGAATGATTAAAGGTCCAAATGGAAATTCATTATCAAGTTTTCTCTTTACAGTAGCTTCAGATAACAACAGTGAAATGAAGGATTTTTTTGGTGGTAAAATCACAAATCAATTAAGCATTCCACCAAACACGTTCCCCCCTGGATTAACCTTTGCTTTTAACTACTTCAATGGAAGTTTGAGCGTAATCATCCAGAGCTACAAGCACATAATGGATGAAAGGCAAATGAAAATGCTAGAAAAAGATCTGAGAAACGTACTCTTAGCTGATTATTAAAGCGAATACCCCATCTTTGCAGCAACCGTACCCCATTCCTTTTTTAACAACGTTTCAGTCGAATCATCTAAAGGCTTATAGGTATTCTTTTTATAATCTGAAGAACTCTTCACTTCAGCCAGAATAGCGTCAACTGCACTTTCAAAGCCACCCAAACCTAAGTCTTGATATGCCTTCTCTAACTCTGAAATTGGATTCGCCTCAAGATCTTTAAATGATATTTCAACCAATTGATTCTCATTCAAGTTCTCTATATTTTTCAGGTATTTCTCATACATCATACGATAAGAGTCGATAATATATTGATGCATCTCCCCCTCGTTTGCTGCCTGAAACGAAGTTATCGGAATGATTTTCTCGTACAAACGCACTGTAGAACGGTACACCTCATGTGGATCTCGATGAATATGAATAAACTTTGCGTCAGGATACAACTCTAAGATTTCCTTTACTCGCCCTGTATTTGCAGGACTTTTGAGCAACAAAGGCTTTCCATTATTTTTCAATGTTAGTTTCTTCAGAAAGAAATCAAAGTGTTTTTTCCAATGATCCGCATCCTTTTGTTTATGAGAAAACAACACACTGCGCTCAAACTGTTTCTGTGCTTTACGCGGAAAATAAAACCCAAACATGTATGAGGTGCGACTGATACTAGCCATCGCAAACTCCTCTTCCTTTGGAGAATCAATTGTCACCTTCACATCGTCTTGGGGCCTTGTTGGCGGCAAGGAAGAAGCGATCATATTTTTAAACAACTTCCCTCCTGATAAAAAAATATGAGGGAGAATAGCATCATAAACAGTACAATACGCGAACTGCTCATCTTTACTCATCAAATAATGTAGATAAGTTGTTCCGCTCCTTGGATGTCCAAGAATAAAAACCGGAGCTTTCACCACTTGCTTTTTGATTTTACGAGAATATTTCAAATACTCAAACAACTGAAACGGCGCATTTAAAATGGTAGCCCCAGTCATAAATAGGACTTTAGGAAGAAAAAACAAATGAATTCTAAAATTATCAACCGCTAATACGCGCATCCAATTATGAAAACTAATCCCCATAAGAGGGTGCTTGAAAACATTAATGAAACTAGAAGACTTTATTTTTAAATCCATGATGAAGTACTTAATTCAAAATTATTGATTTATCCTTTAAAAGCAGTTTAATACCTCACTTTATTTAAGTATTTATGCACAACTTGATCTCCTTAAAAATAATGCTGTTCCCAAAATGAATCCTTATGTTTGTAGCACATGTTTACCACGAGCACATACCGCCTTTTAATAGCATTAATACTCTTGCTACCAACAAGTCTTGTAGCTCAAGAAACCACTGTTTATGGTCAAATCAAAGAAGATACGACTATTTACAATGTGATGTTTGCAAAAGTCTACTTCATGGGGACCCAAGTTGGAACAACAAGCGATTCCTTAGGACGATTTAGACTAACAATCCCTACGAAAGAATTGAAATACGACACATTAATTGTCTCTTATCTTGGGTTTAAGACTCAGAAAATTGGGGTTCAACGCGATAAAACACAAGAAATCAATATCCAGCTTGCTTCAGGACTATTTAAAACCTTAGACGAGGTTACCGCTGTTGCAGGTGAGAATCCCGCTTGGGAATTTATGCGAAAACTGATCGCCAATAAGCCAAACAACAATCCGGATAATCTTGACAACTACTCAAGCACGGAGTACTCCAAAATCCGTTTTGACTTGAATAATTTCACAGACAAGATTAAGAAAAACCTACTCTTACGTCCTTTCGACTACATTTGGGACAATACAAAAACAACAGAGGACGGTGTGAAATACTTACCAGTCTTAATGACAGAACAGCTCACAGAACACTACTACCAGAGTTCTCCACAAGATCGTAAAGACATTATTCAAGGAGAAAAAACAACGGGTTTGGCAGGACCAAAATTGAAGCAATTCACCAACGACCTGTACATCACGCCGAACATCTATGATAACTACATCACCATTCTAGGCAAGTCCTTCCCGAGCCCCCTAAACGATAATTACAAAAGCAATTACAAGTTCTACTTGATGGATAGCACGAAGAATGCCACTGGAAAAACGTATAACATTCGTTTTAGACCCAAATATCAACGCGAGCTTGGATTTACCGGTGAAATGGCTATTGATTCTACCACTTTTGCCATCACAGAAATCAAATTAAGATTCGACGTTCAAGCTAACGTAAACTTTGTCCGCAGTTACTACATCAATCAGTTTTACGAAAAGATTGAGGACCGTTGGATGATTTCGGAATCGCAGGTCATTGGTGACTTCACAGTAGTTGAGAATTCTTCAGATTTAACAGGATTCTTTGGAAGAAAAAAAGCACTATTTAGCAATACAAAAATCAATACGCTCCTTGAGGACGACCAATTTAAGGGCGTTGAAATTGTTGAATATGCTGACAGTTCAACGGTACGACCGGAGGAATATTGGTCCGTGCATCGCGGCGAAAAGCTTTCAGAAGAGGAAGAAATACTATTAGACATGTCTAAACGCGTTGAAGACGATCCTGCTTTTAAAATTCGAAAGAACCTAATATTGACATTTGCGACTGGATACATTCCTTTAAAAAGCTTCCAAATTGGTAATATTTACACTTTTTACAGCTTTAACAACATCGAAAACCACCGTTTTAAATTTGGAGGTAGAACAAACCCAAACAATACGTTTCCGTTACATTTCTCGACTTACGTAGCTTATGGCACCAAAGACAAGCAGTGGAAATACAATCTTTCAAGTCACGTCAACCTTCAAAAATCAAGAATAACTCGAATTGGAGGCAGTTATAAATATGATATAGAACAAATCGGTAGAAGTTTTAATCAAATTGCAATTGATCACATAGTAAGTTCTTTCGTTCAATTAGGGAATACTTCTTCTCGAAATTATGTTCGTGAATTTAATGGATACTTTGAACAAGGAATAGGACCTGGGGTAATTACACGAATTGGATACTTCAATAAAACGGTGAGTCCAACAAACGATAGTCTATTCTCGCGTTACAACAACATTGGAATCATTGAAAACGTAGACAACTACTTCACTGCAGGTGTCGATTTCACATTTAAATTCAGTTTCCTATACAAGGATATCACGGGTGATTTTTATGACAAAAAAGATTTGTATCGTGAGTTCAGAAAATATCCTGACCTTGCTATCAACTATAAATATGCTGATCGTAAGACGTTCGCATCGCACTACGATTATCAAAAGATCACTGCATCTGTGCGACAAAAAGTAAATGCACGTAAACTCGGTTTTTTCACTTATAACATTGAAAGTGGAAAAACCTTTGGAACCGTTCCGCATTTAGACTTGAACGTACCTTTTGGAAACCAACTTGTTCTAACTGACGATTATGCCTTTAACCTAATGAACTTCATGGAGTTTGCTTCGGACCAATATATTGCCGTTCATGCATCACATCATTTTGAAGGATTGATACTAGACCGCATTCCGTTAATCAATCGTTTAAAATGGCGTTCATTCATTTTTGGAAAGGCCTTTTTTGGAGACTTATCAGACCGTAACGATGAAAACACCTACCTCTTCCCTGCAGATTTAAACCCGAGTAATGAACCATATTACGAAGTTGGATTCGGAATTGAGAACATCTTCAAGTTTGCCAAAATTGACTTTACATGGAGACTCACACCAGGACAAGGGGAATACTATCGATTCTTAATCAAGCCTTCGTTTAAGTTTAGCTTTTAAGCGTCTATTACGACAGCACGATAAAAAGCTTAGGTTTTGTTGCTTAATTAAAAACTAAAAATGGTTGGCATGACTAAGCTAACAATAACCTAGCACACACCAACCATGAACATCTTTCATTGAATAATCTTCAATGTCGAATCAATTTCTAATCGACTTACTTCTTTAAGAATGCTGTAATATCAGAAGGCTCTGCTCTTTTTCTGTAATCTATATCTAAAAATGCATATTCAATCTTACCATCTTGCCCTATAACATAAGTTGCAGCCAAAGGCAACTCATTTGATTTATCTCCATTGTAACCGTTCATATCGAATGCTTCATTATACGCTTTAGCAACATCATCTGTCAACTTAAATACGATTCCATAGTTGCGAGCAACCTTGTTTCCAAGGTCACTTAACACCTCAAATTCCAAGGCATGCTTTTCAGCCGTTGTAATAGAACGATCTGGTAATTCTGGAGTCAAGGCAATTAAATTTGCCCCAGCCGCAATAAACTCAGGCAACTCCTGTTGTAATTGATTTAAGGTAATATTACAATACGGGCACCAACCACCACGATACCAAGTCAATACAACCTTTCCTTTTTTCAAGTAATCGCTTAGCGCAACCTTTTCACCAATAGCATTCTTAAGAACAAAGTTTGGTGCAACATCTCCCACATTCAATGCACGGTTAAGCACTCCACTCTTCTCCACTGCATCAAACCCTTCTTGGTAAATTCGTTTTTTCTCTTCGGATGCTTTCAATTCAAATCCAGCTTTTTTCTCATCCAATAACGCCTGAAGCGAAACCTCTTTCTTTATCATCATTGTATTCTCTTTTTTAAAATTCTCTTTTGTTAATCCATTATTGAATTTGATATCACTCCAAAGCACCTCAATCCAAGGTTCATCTGTAACATCCGCTTTCCATGTTGATTTTTTATACTTTCGCTTCGTTGGAATCATCATACCATCAATCTCTTCGTACTCCATCCTCATCAAATTTGGAATCTCCATTTTCCCAAAATCAGCCACAGTAAATAGAAATTGATCCACCAAGGAAGTTTCTTTATTAATATAAAGTTGATAGATATCGGTTGGTTTTTCATCATTCGTTACAAACATGATTTTTACCACATTATAATCAACACCATCTACTGTTTCATCATTTAACAATTCGTATTTGATTCCTGGATCCAACAATTTCTGCATCATTGTAAACCAATAGAAATTGGTAGGGCGATTAAACTTCACACGATCTAAAGCCTTTTCATCCTCAATCAATTCCCCTTCATTTTTCAACCAAAACTCACTTCCATCCCAGCTTTGTTCAATCTCACCTGTCAATTCAGGTAATGTACGTTCGTGATTCACGTATAAACCATACGATAATTCCCCCTTAAATAAATACTTCTCTGTAGAACGATCATTTTTTCCATCAGGGGTTGTATAAGAATAAGTATATATTACATCTTTCTTTTTCAACAGGTCGCCATAAGTTCCTGTAGTTTGAACCATTTCATAAACCAACTCATGCGCTTTATTCTGGAAGGTTTGCTCCACATTTTCAAAGGATTCATTTGGTTCACTCGATGCGCCTGATGAACAAGCAGTCAACCCGCCCGTCAATGCAATTAATGCTAAAAACTTAGCGGTCATGCTCGTTGTATTATTTTTAAAACTTCTCATTTCTTGTTGTTATTCAAAATAGTAAACTCAATTACATACTATTTAGTATGTTTTTATTTAAAAAAAATTATTTTTTCAATGAATCGAGGTAAAAAAACAATCCATCCAAGTATTCATCGAGCACAGCATCATCATTATAAAGTTTGCGCAAACCTCTCACTCCCTCATAAGCACTAATAAGATAGACCGCAACAGAATTTGCCAATACTGAATCCTTGATTGCTCCTTCTTTTTTTCCTCGTTCAACGATATTTACCAAAGCAGCTTTCCATTCCTCAATGATTCTACTTAAAGTTAATTGATAAGCCGTTTCATTATCCGCAATTTCATTGATCAAATTATTCATTGGACAACCGTGTTCCTTTTCTGACATTGAAAATGAATTAATTCGGTTGCTGAATGTAGATTTTAGAATGGTAACGACATCACCTGGTTGATACAATGGACTGATCATACTTTCGTAGACCCGTTTCTGAAGATTAATACTAATTACATCTAGAACCAATTCTTTTTTGTTCTTGTAATGATAGTAAAAAGCACCTTTCGTTAATTGTGCGGCCTCAACAATTTTATCGATACTTGTGGCGTTCAAACCATTTTCATAAAACAACTTAAACGACTCATTAACAATGAGGTCCTTTGTAAGTTCTGACTTTTGCACCTTTCGCATAGTACAAATATACTAAAAATACCATACAGTATGTTTAATGAAAAAAATCATCTATGTTGGGTAACCTTTGAAGAAAACTTTAAACGTAATGTAAATTGTAATTACACAATAGCTATATGTGCAATAGCATCTCCTTGAGTTACGATTGGAGATTGATTTAAGCAAATAATGTAGCCATTGGCGGAAGCCTTTACTTTTTTCTCGAAGAATCCGTATGGATCTGTTATTGTACCTATTATATCACCTTTCACAACTTTCTTTCCATTATGTGTTATTGAGCGATACATTCCAGAGAAATTTGCCCTAACCCACTTTGAATTTTCAAAAATAATCTGAGCGGATTTCTCAACATAGGGATCAAAATCACTTGGAAATTTTTTCACCCCAAGATAATGTAAGACATTAAGTGCCCCTGTAATACCGGACCTTGTTACCTCACGATCCAGGTCCATAGACTTTCCACCTTCAAATAACAACACCTTTTTACCCAGTTTTGTGGCTGAATCGCGGTATGACTTCTCACGAATGGAAGAATATTTTATAAACTTTGCACCGAATACCTTAGCAAGTTCCAATGTCTCATCATTGTCTTTTGAAATGCGAATTTGTGAGTAATTAAAACGTTCAGCTCCCCCCGTATGGTAATCAATACAGTAATCGGCAAAAGGAACAATTTCTGTCATAAAAACATGCGCGAATTTAGTCGCCAACGATCCTGACTTAGATCCGGGAAACATACGATTCAGATCTCTTCCATCTGGAAACTCACGTGTTTTAATAATGAATCCAAACACATTCACAATTGGAACACAAATAATCATGCCTGCATCTGGCACATTGTATTTATTCGCGACCAGTTGACGCACAATTTCGACGCCATTCACTTCATTGCCGTGAATACCTGCACTAATTAAAACACAAGGTCCGTCTTTTTTCGCACGACTAACAATAACAGGAACTTCAATTTTAGTACGCGTATGCAAACGCGCGATATCCAATTTTAACTGATAACTTTTACCTGGAAGAATTTTTTCTCCAAGAATGACTATTTCTTTAGACATTACGTTCTATATAGCGAATAATACTTTTTGCGATATCTACTTTTGTTGCCGTTTCAATTCCTTCTAATCCCGGCGACGAATTTACTTCCATAATCATTGGTCCAGAATTCGATTGAAGCATATCAACACCACAAATCCCTAAACCTAAAGCCTTCGCGGCTTTCAACGCAGCGTTTTCTTCTTCTTCAGTTAATTCATACACCGTTGCAGAACCACCTTGATGAAGATTTGATCTAAACTCACCTTCTTTCCCTTGACGTTTCATTGCACCAACCACAACTCCATCTACAACAAAAGCTCGAATATCAGCTCCTTTTGCTTCAGCAATAAACTCTTGAACAATTACCTTAGCGTTTAACCCGTGAAATGCTTCCAAAACAGATTCGGCAGCACTTTTCGTTTCCGCAAGTACAACACCAACACCTTGAGTTCCTTCTAATAATTTAATAATACATGGAGCTCCCCCTACTTTTTCTATGATCGAAGCGACCTCTGAAGAACTATTAGTAAAAGCCGTTTTAGGCATCCCTAAACCTGCTCGAGACAAAACCTGTAAGCTTCTCAATTTATCTCTGGACCTACCTAGTGCTTGAGACTCAAGTGTTGAGAAAATCTTCATCATTTCAAACTGTCGCACAACCGCCGTCCCGTAAAAAGTTATTGAAGCGCCAATTCTAGGAATAATAGCATCAACACCTTCAACTTTTTCACCTTTATAATAAATCTGGGGTTTCTTTTTCTCAATCACTAAATCGCACTTAGCATGATCAATTACAATCATTTCATGTTTACGTAATTTACCAGCTTCTACAATTCTTCTTGTAGAGTACAATTTTGGGTTTCTTGATAGTACAACAATCTTCATTAAAACAGGGGACTTATTTTTAAATATTGGGATAAATGTAGGTATAAATCAATACGAAGGCGTTTTTTAAAGTGAAATATTAAGTTTATTGCAAAAAAAAAGTGGAAACACTCACTCCCGCTTCATAAACTGGGCCAGTGCGATTTTCATTTTTGTTACTTATACTTGAATAATAAAAAAAATCTAATGTCGCTTTACCTTTCCAGTCTTGGTCATAGGTAAATCATCAACTATGATTAGTTTTTGAGGAATTTTAAATGTGGATAAACGTTCTCTACAATACCTTAAAACTGCTTCTGTATCTATTGTATCGACAGTCTTCAAAACTACTTCGGCTTGAATAATTTGCCCCATTAACGGATGTGGCACCCCACTAACCCGAGCCATTGAAATACCTTCATACTCTTCTAAGACATGTTCTACCTCTTCAGCAAAAACCTTATTTCCGGCGATATTAATCATCGATTTTTTGCGACCTTCAATTTTAATCATTCCTTCCGGAGAAATGGTGGCATAATCAGCTGTATGGAAATAACCATCTTTTAATAAATCATCACGAAGTACAGGAGGATCAAGGTATGCATCAAACATTCCAGGTCCTTTAATACCTAAAACACCAGTTTCGCCATACTTAAGCGGGTTGTTCTCTGAATCAAACACTTGAACATCGAAGTCTGGTAAAGCATAACCGACAGCATCCAGGAAATCATTAGAAGTTTCCGTATTTACTATTGGTAAGCCGATCTCTATTATCCCAAATGCTTGATGAACAATTTGATTATATCTTTTTTGGAATGCTTTTGATATGTCCGAGCTTATTCCTGCCGAAGTGGAAATTACTTTAGTTAAACTCGGCATCATTTCATCGCTTCGGTCCGCCGCCAGCAATCTAATTTGCATAGGAGAAGCATACAGCATTGTCCCATTATACTTGTTCGTCATTTCAAGAACACTCTGAGCCATAAACGACTTTACTATTGAAATTGATGCTCCATAACGTACATACAACACTATTGAAACCACAAAATGATAAGCCATAGGCAACACCCAAACAACATTACTATTTTCATCGAGGTTTAGACTTTTATTTGCTGCTTCCGTTCGCTCTAAAACAGATTTATTTGAAATTACGACACCTTTTGAGGTCCCCGTTGTTCCACTTGTATAACGAATGAATGCTGGAGCATCTACATGACTTGCAAAAACATTCATTGCACTGACATCTGTACTTGCAAATCGCATTTTTCCAATCCCCATTCCAATCTCCCTGATCACATTTTTAAGAGGTTGAATACCGCTGTAATCGTCTAGAACTGCATGAAGTTTTGTTTTACTTAAGAGATCCGAAATTTCCGCATACTTCAACTGATGAGAAATAGGCATAACAGTCGCACCTGTGCCAAGCACGGCAAAAACGCTGATAATAAAATTACGACTATTTCGAGCCATAACTCCCACTCCCATCCCTGGTTTAACCCCTAATTCGAGCAGTTCCGCTTTTAGTAAATCAACCTCAGTATTTAAACTTTTAAAAGAAATGGTCCCGAACTCATCATGAATAGCTGCTTTATCTGGCCATTTTTGCACAGCGGATATCAGTAAATTGTATACAAGTTGGTTATTCATTCGAAAGACTAAGATACAATCTAAAATTGTTCTTCCTGTATCTCAAAGATGGTTTCTTCGATTTTTTTACATTTTACTTTTCCTGCCGCTAATTTTCCACTTGCATATCCAGTTTGAAGACAAGTACCAATCACGCGCGCACTTGCAATAGCCTCATCCGTTGCAGAAATACCTCTTCCAGCGAAAAATAAATTGTCAATATTACTAGCCACAAGGCAATTAGCTGAGATGCCATAAAAATCATTCTCATTCAACCTACGCAACTCCACCCTACGATCTTGACTCCAAATCTCCATAGGCCAATTACCATAAGCAATACTGTCTAAAGGTTTTACTCCCCCTAAAACATCTGTACCA
>JBFHHS010000079.1:0-10858 GCA_041596895.1 Crocinitomicaceae bacterium
TTCATTCCTTTCATACCACGTTCCAACTCATAAGTTACAACATCGTTTTCTTTAATCTCTTCGAGTAATCCATTAACATGAACAAAGAAATTTTCAGAAGTTTGGCTATCCTTGATGAAACCATAACCTTTTGAATCGTTAAAGAAAGTCACTTTTCCTTGTCTTCCTGGAGTTTCATCAGAGTCTTCGCGCTTTGGAACACCTAATTCGATGCTGCTTGCTTTGATTTCTTTCTTTTTCTTCGTTGGATCTGGTGGCGTATCAGTAATGTTTCCAAATTCATCAACATAGGCCATCATGTTGTCTAATCCTCCTCCTTCAGAATTTGCTTTACGCTCTTCTTTCTTAAGTAATTTGTCTTGACGTTTTTTTCTTCGTTTTTTTTCTTTCTCTTTCTTGTTAAAAGTCTCTTGAGATTTTGCCATTAATTATTAATTATCAGTTTTTTATTCGTTTGACCTGCCTATATACAGGTACATTGATTTAATTAAAAGAATACTGATGCGCGAACAACACAACAGAAAAGACATTGATTAGTTAAAGAACTTAACTACATCTTTAAAATCTTTTCACAAAGATACCGTTTCTCAACGTAAATTTGAATTAATACGGTTAAAATATTATTCGTTCATTCCTTGTTATGAGAATCACAACAGCTTAGTACTAAATCACTCATTATTAGGTTTGGTCTTATAGTGCAGCGTATAAGTCGTTCATAAGAGGTTTTAAACGATTTTTTAATTCTTCCGATAATTCACCATCATTATAGTGGTCTTCAAAATTACCTTGACTGTGAGAACCGATTACTTGAGCTCCACGAAAAGGCATAATTGCAGTTATGTGAGATAAAGCGCTTGCTCCACCTCTTGGTCCTGGCGAGGTGCTTAAGAATAACGTTGGTTTATCATTGAAAACTTTTGGTTCGATGCGAGATAACCAATCGATTGTGTTTTTCAAAACTGCTGGCATAGATCCATTGTGTTCAGGAGTTGAAACGATAAAACCATCTGCGTCTTTGAATTTTTTGTTTAGGGCAATCATTGATTCCGGAAATCCATCTTCGTTCTCTATGTCAATTCCATATACTGGAGCTTGATAATCACGTAAGTTCAATACTTCTATTCCTTCATGTAAAGATGCAATTGAACGGATAAGCTTTTGATTTATTGAGTGTTTACTATTGCTTCCTGAGAATGCTATTATTTTTTTCATCGAATGAGTTTTGTTCAAATATAGTTATATTTACCGTGGTAACAAATGTCATTGAATTAATCGATGATTTCTTTTACACGTCCAACCTGATTGTCCTCAAGTTTTACTTTTATACCATGTGGATGAAATTTTGATTTCGTGAGGATTTGCTTAACATTTCCTTCAGTTATTTCGCCTGTCCTTTGATCTTTTTTAAGTACAATCCCAACATAATCCCCTATTTCAATGTCACTCCTATTTCTTCCATCCATATTTAACAAACTAAAAAGTCCCTCCAATAATGGAAGGACTTACATATTTAATTAAGGTAAAACTACTTTGTTTCTTCTTCAACTGTAGATTCTTTTTTGTCCTTAGAACAACAAGCTTCTTTCTCACCTTCTTCACAAGATGTAGCGCAGTCTTTTTTGTCCTTACAATCTGATTTATCTTTACATTCAGACTTGTCTTTACATTCTTTTTTGTCAGCACAACCAGCTGCTTTTTCTTCATCTGTGCATTCTGAAGCACAATCTTTTTTATCTTTTTCACCGCTGCATTTTTCAGCACATTCAGTTTTAGCTTCATGACCGTGTCCTTCATGATCTTCATGACCAGCTTCTGTGTTTCCTCCACAGGCCATTAAAACGATAGATAACAAAGCAGGCGCAATAAATTTGAATAATTTCATATTGAGATTTTAAATTAGTTGGATAAAAGTAAAAAAAAGCAGAGAATATTCAACTTAGATTGAAGATTATATCACCCTAGTGTGTTTCTTCTTTCGTTGAATTTTGTAACTGCCAATGCGTATTCAGTAAGTCGATGAGTTTTTTTGAGGTATTATTAAAATAACGTTTTGTTCTATAACCGCTAACCCAGGTAATTCCCTTAATCGCATTTGTCAGGAAGATCTCATCCGCTACCAAAAGGTTCTGAGGCATGATGTTACATTCGTACACCTTAATTCCATTGGAGATTGCTAGGTTGATAATTTGCATACGCATAGTTCCAGCAAGACAACCGTCCTCAAGTCCAGGAGTGTATAATACACCATTACTCACGACGAATAAATTAGCAGCCGTAGATTCTAAAATCCCTCCTTTATCGTTACTGATTAAAAGATCTCCTAATCCTTTTTCTTTTGCAGCAATGGAAGCGAGAACATAAATCAATCCATTCTTAGTTTTGAAATTTGACAGACTCGTTTTCGGCTTTTGGTGATCCATAAATAAATCGATCTCTATCCCTTTTGGGTTTAAAACAAATTGATTGTGTTCCAAAGGATATACCTCGATTAAAAATTCGACTTCATTTGATTCAGGGCGATACGTCCCTCCTGTTGCACGGTCTAATGAAATGCGACATTTCCCTCCTGATTTTATGTCTGATTTCTGTAGTAACTCATTAATTCTATCTTCGAAAAATGGTACGTCAAAGAAGTTTGGAGGCCGCATCATTATTTTACGGGCTCCTTCAAGCATGCGATTAACATGATTTTTCAGGTTTATTGCCTTTCCATCTATAATTCGAATGCTTTCGAATACCCCATCACCATATAGGTATCCCCTATTGCCCGCATGAACAATTGGTCCATTGTTGGCAATAATTGAATCGTTGTTGTTGATATAAAGCATGAATTAGAAAATGTAATTAATGAATTGCGTTCCTTTATCAATATTAATAATTAAAACGTAAATAACACCAAAAATAGCACCTCCAATGTGTGCATCATGAGCAATTCCCGTATTTCCTCGTTTGTCTTGGTAAAATTCGTAAAGTAAATACAGTGGACCGAAAATATATGCCGGAATATCGATCGGAATAAACATAAGATTCAATTTCATGCTTGGTTCCCAGATGATTGCAGCAAAAATGACAGCTGAAACTGCTCCAGAGGCTCCTAAAGACCTGTAATTTGGATTGTCTTGATTTCTTCCGAAAGGAATTAAAGTCGCAAATAATCCGCCTAAAACATAGAGTATTAAAAAATGAAGCTGACCACCTAAAGGACCGAATTCCCAAACAAGTCCACCGGGAAAATTCAACAAACTATTCCCTAAATAATACAACGAAATCATATTGAACAATAAATGACCGTAATCCCCGTGTATTAAGACATGACTGAATACTCTTATATAATTTGAATTATGCTTACAATCATATGGGATGAACATCATTTTATCCATCATACTTTTGTTATTAAAAGCCATCATTGAAATTACAACAGTGACTAATAAAATTATAGTAAGTATGTTTAACGTCATTGAAATAGTTTATTTTCGTTATTATTGAACCTGTGCTAATGTACATATTTCAAAGCTGAATTGCATGAGACCACTACTAGTCATTTTAATTTCCGTTTTATTCTTTGGATGCTCTGAAGAAAAAGAAGTGCCAGTTATCCCTCCTTTCGAAGATAGAGATATCAGCGTTTCTGAAAAAATGAAAATCGCTATTTCAGAAGATTATATCCATCAAATCGGTTTGCCTGACTCCACTGTTAATTATTTAAAGTCGTATTATTCAGGTAGAAACTTTCAGCCTAGATGGATCAATGATTCCATGATGACCTCTGAAGGTAAAGCTATGAAATCTGTTCTAAATCAACAGTTTTCACTTGGCATTCCAGAGAATCGAACATTCGCATCATCACAAGACAATTATATTCAAGATGAAATTAACTTGACCATTTCACTTGCACAAATTATAGGTGATTTGAAAAACGGTTTTGTAGATTATAAGAATAAAATAAAGAAGCCCAAAACTTTTGCGTCGGCAGAATCACTTGATTCTCTACTAGAATTCGATTTTTCATTGGATTTAAGGGAGCAGTTTTTGAAATTTGGCCCAAAGGACACGACATATCAAGTGTTGGGGAAAGGTCTGATTGCTTTAATTGATTCATTTCCATTAGATAAAACAACTTTTGAGGTGGAGTCAATTAAATACGACACACTGCATGCTGTAGAGAAAACACGAAAAGCGTTGGTTTCAAAAGGATACCTTTCTAAAGATGTAATTGATAGTGCACTCGTAATTGAAGGGTTAATGCGATTTCAAAAAGACAACGCTCTAAAACCAGATGGTGTCATTGGAAAATATACATCCAAGGCATTAAACGAAAGTACCTATCATAAAGCGGAGAGAATCATTTTGGCGATGGATAAGATTAGAGACAGAGAACCGCGCCCAGAGAAGTTCATTTACATTAATATCCCTGAATATAAACTTCGTTTTTATATCAATGATAGTTTAAAGAGTGAACATAACATTGTTGTTGGGAAGTACGAAAATCAAACTCCTGAATTAACTTCGAAACTTAGAAAAGTTGTGGTTTATCCCTATTGGAATGTTCCTTATTCAATTTCAAGTAAGGAAATTCTTCCTCACTTAAAGCGATCAGCTGATTATATGGCTAAACACAATTATAAATTATTAAAGAAAGGTGAAGAAGTTGATCCATACTCTGTTAATTGGAGTAAAATCCGTCAGAATTCTTTCCCGTACAAAGTAAGACAAGAGCCAGGTCCCAAAAATAGTTTGGGGATCATCAAATTTGATTTTTACAATGAACACAGTGTTTATTTTCATGATACGCCTTCTAAATCCTTGTTCGGCGTAGATGTGAGAGCTTATTCACATGGTTGCATGAGAACACAAAATCCAGTCGATTTGGCCAAAGTCATATTGGAGCGTGATGAATACAGAGGGAAATTTAACGAGGTGATCGCGGATTCTTTGGATTCTATTTTTGCACGAGGTGTAAATCATGAAATAAAATTGTTGTCCCCTATTCCAATTTTCATTGAATATCAAACGGCGACAAGATCGAATGTTGATTTGGCCTTATATCTCGATGTTTATGCTCGTGATGAAGAATACCTGAAAATAATTCGTGAGAAATGAGTTAAGATTCTCTACATTTGTAAGAAAAAATAGAACAAATGTCTCATTTAATTGCCCCTTCCGTTTTATCCTGTGATTTTGCTAATATTCAGCGTGATGTTGAAATGATTAATGCTTCCAATGCAGATTGGTTTCATGTTGATGTTATGGATGGTGTTTTTGTTCCTAATATCTCTTTTGGTTTCCCTGTTATTAAAGCGATTAAAAAACATGCTAAAAAGCCTTTAGATGTTCATTTGATGATCGAAAACCCTGATCAATATGTTGAAGAGTTTGCAAAATCTGGTGCAGATGTTTTAACTGTTCATTTTGAAGCTTGTCGACACTTACATAGAACAATTCAATTGATTAAGGCAAATGGTATGAAAGCTGGTGTAGCATTGAATCCGCATACAAATGTGAATGTGCTGGAGGATGTTATTATGGATTTGGACATGGTTTTAATTATGTCTGTAAATCCGGGGTTTGGTGGACAGAAGTTCATTCAGCATGCGGTAACAAAGGTGGAGCAAACAAAAGCTTTGATTAATAAAACAGGATCTTCCGCAATTATTGAAGTTGATGGTGGTGTGAACACAACTACTGGTGCAGAGCTTGTTAAAGCTGGTGCAGATGTACTTGTCGCAGGAAGCTTTGTTTTCAATTCTGAAAACCCAACTCAAACAATTGTTGATTTAAAATCAATGTAATTGTTAAAGGAATTTTTTAAGCACAAATTTGAGTACGATTTTCTTACAAATAAAAAATGGTGCGAAAATCTCTTGTCTCAAGAAGAATTGATTTCTGATTATTGTCAAAAATCAATGTCTCATATAGTTAATGTACACCATATTTGGATTCAGCGTGTGCTAGGATTGCCCTCAGAATCTTTTAGCTGGGATAAACTACCTGCCGATTATTGGATTAAATTACACCAAGAGAATTACTTGAAAACATTAGATTTTCTGGAAAAAGTAGACGAACTTGAAAAGGTGAATTATCATTCTGAGGAAGGTGTTCAATTGGAAAAAGAAGTTGTGGATGTGTTGTATCATATCTTGAATCATAGTAACTATCACAGGGGACAAATTGCAAAAGACTTGAGAGATCATGGCTTAGAGGTTCCTTCCTATAATTTCATTACTTTTAAATAAAATGGCGAGGTATTTGAACCGAAGTAACAATTAGGTTGTATTTACGTTTATATGTGTATGAAAAAGTTATTCTCTATTTTCTTATTTATTGTGATTGTGATTCCTGTTCTTGGACAGGAAATTGATTTAGCTGCAGAAGAGGTGAAACTTGAACAGTTGTTGCTGGACCTTCGATCAGCGGATAATAATCAAGATAAAAAAGCTAAAAATGCGTTATTAAAAGCTGAAATGAAACGGGTGCTTCAATCTAAAGAAGCAATGTTCTACCCGTTCTCTAAATTAGAGACAATTGGTTTTATTGATAGTCCTGATAAACAAATGCGTATTGTTAACTGGAATGTAGAACAGGATGATTTTAGTCAGACTTATACTGCATTTGTAATTCATATTGACAAGCGTAGAAAAGAACAATACGTTACTGAACTTGAAGACAAAAGCTTTGGAATGCCAATGCAACCAACTGAAATTATAACTGCTGACAATTGGTATGGCGCGTTGTATTATAAGATAATTCCAATCAAAAAAGGTAGTCGAACGATATACACCGTGTTAGGTTGGGATTATAACACATCGTTGAGTCAATTGAAAATTATTGACGCGATTTACTTTACGGGAAAAACGGTTAAATTAGGTAGTCCTATCTTTAAATCGGGTAAAACAACAGAAAAACGTGTCTTTTTTGAACATTCTAAGAAGGTCACAATGTCATTAAAGTACGAAGAGAATCGCGAACGAATTATTTTTGACCACCTCTCTCCTGAGTCTCCAAGTATGGCCAAATTTCGTTCGTTTTATGTTCCTGATATGTCATATGATGCCTTTAAACTCGAGAATGGTAAATGGGTTTTGCATGAAGACGTTATTGGTGTAAATAAAGGTGCGGACGCTAAGAAACAATACATGTACGTTAAAGATGAAAAAACAGGTAAGGTTCAGCGAAAGGAAGTTAAAGTAGAATGGGTTAATCCGGAAGGGGAAAATACCCCTGTCGATGGTGGGTCACATGTTGCTGTAACGCCAGAGACTGAGGTGAAAGAAGAGGATAAGAAAGAAAACGTTAACCTTCCTGAGGTGAACAAACGCGATAAGCGAGACCCTTCTGATTTGTCTATTTACGGAGATAAAAAGAAAAAGAAACGAAAAAATAAGAGGAAACGAAATTGAAATTTTCGGTTCAAATAGAGGAATGTTCAATGTACGCTTATTGATAATCATTCTCCTCTTTTTTTGATGGTGTGGAATCACTATATTGCATATATTTATCCAAAGTTTTAATATGAGTAAGAACCTTTATATCGTACCTTATGATTTTTCTCCAGTGAGTGAGAAAGCTGTTGAATATGCTCTTTTTTTAGGTAGCCATATAGCAACTGAAATTCGATTGGTACACCTTGCTACAGATAAGGCAAAAGGAATGGCCCGATTGGCTGAGCTCGAAAAAATTAAGAATGGTTTAAATGTTCCTTCTACCGTTGAAGTTACTACGCTTGTTACCGTTGGTGATATTTTTTCAGATATAGGAAAAATTGCAAAGAAAGAAAAAGCACAACTTATTATTATGGGGACGCATGGTATGAGAGGCTTCCAGCGTGTTGCTGGTTCTCACGCAATGAAAGTAATTACCAGTTCGGAAGTTCCTTTTCTCGTTGTTCAGAAAGATACGGTGATTAAAGAAATTGAGAACATTGTTGTTCCGGTTGATTTGACTAAAGAAAGCTTACAGATTGTTTCTATTGCAGGTGATATGGCTAAGATTTTTAAATCTAAAATACATGTTCTTGCTGAAGAACAAACCGATGAAATGTTGAATACGCGAATCAAGAACAGAATCGGGATTGTAAGTAAGGAATACGAAGAACGCTCTATTGATGCTAAAATGATTTTCTTGAAATCTAGCGGTGGCTTTGGAAAGAAAATAATGCACTTTGTTAAAAATAATAATGGGGGCTTAATTGCAATTGCTTACCATTCTGAGAGTTTATTGCCACAATTTGATAGCTTTGCACAAAATTTAATTACAAACAAGCCAGGACTGCCTGTTTTAATCGTGAATTCAAAGCTAGCGTCCGCACTCTATTTCTAACTCATGAATATTGGCGAATATAACGATCTAACAATTCTTAGATTTACTTCAGTTGGTGCTTACCTTGCTGATGAACAGGACAACGAAGTTCTTCTACCAAATAAATATTTAACGGATGATATGCTGTTGGATGATGTCGTAAATGTATTTGTTTACAGAGATTCGGAAGACCGCGCAGTAGCAACGACAGAAAAACCGTTAATAGAAATGGGTGGTTTTGCATACCTAAAAGCTACAGCAGTGAGTCATTTTGGTGCTTTTGTTGATTGGGGATTGGAAAAAGAATTAATGGTTCCATTCAAGGAGCAAAATTTAAAGCTTGAAGAAGGAAGGTATTATCTGACTCATTTGTTTTTAGATGAACAAACGGATCGTGTTGTTGGTTCTACTCGCGTCAATCGCTATTTTCAATTTTGTGAAGAAGAATTTGAACCTGAGACTGAAGTTGACTTGTTAATTTGTGAAACAACGGATCTTGGTGTTAAGGTTGTTGTGAACAACAAGTATTCAGGATTGATTTTTAGAAGTGATATCAGCAAGCCAATAAGACGTGGTGATTATATCAAAGGGTATGTTGCCGCTGTGCGTGATGATGGTAAGATTGATGTGCGCTTAGACAAAACTGGATATGATAAAATCAGTGATTCAGCAAAAGAGTTGTTGGAATTACTACAGCGTGAAAAGTCCTTGAATTTAACCGATAAAAGTGATCCAGATACAATCCGTGAGGTGGTTGGTATGAGCAAGAAAACATTCAAACAAGCAGTTGGAAACTTGTACAAACAACGTTTAATCACACTTGGAGATGGACAAATATCTATCGTAGAATAATTAAAAGCTCAAAGTTTCTTTAAATCGTATTGCTTGTCTTCGAGATATTTCAACCTTCTCCCCTGTTCGTAATTCTACTTGTAATCCTCCGTTAAACCAATTTTCTACTTTATCAATCCACTCAAGGTTGATGATGAATTTTCTATTGGCACGAAAAAAATGTTCGGGATCTAGTTTTTCCTCAAAACTGTTTAATGATCGAAGTATTAAAGGCCGACTATTACCAAAGTGTACTTTAACGTAATTCCCATCCGATTCGAGCATGCGTACATCTCCTAGTTTAACGAAGTAGCACTTCTCCCCGTCTTTGATGAACACTTTATCTTCAATAGTTAACTTTCTTTCTGAACGCGATAATTTTTCATTTGTTTCAGATTCAAATTCTTGCTCGTCTTTTTGCTTTAATTTTTCAATCGCTTCATTTAACCGATCAGTATCAACCGGTTTTAGAATATAGTCCAATGCGTTAACTTCAAATGCCTTTAAAGCGTATTCGTCGTAGGCAGTTACAAAAATCACATGTGGAATTTCAGATAACTGTTTTAGCATCTCAAATCCTGTCATTCCTGGCATATTTATGTCTAAGAATATTAAATCTGGTTGAAGTGCTTTGATTTTTTCAATTCCTTCTTCACCATTTTGAGCTTCATCAATGATCTCAATTTCTGTATAATCATTTAAAGTTGATCTCAATTCTTGACGCGCTAATCGCTCATCATCTATAATTATGGTTCTAAACTGTTTCATTCTTTGTAAAATTCATTTGTGCAATTACCCTTCCATGCTCTTCCCTTAGGTTGAATTCGGCGCCATTACCGTATTGTAACGCAAGTCGTTGCTTAATATTCTGAATACCTACTCCTAGATCGACAATGCCATTTAATGTTCCTGAATTCTCAACAATAATTATGATCTCTTTTTCAGTTTCCCTCGCTACGATCTTTACAACACCACCATCCCTTAAATTCGAAATTCCATGTTTTATAGAATTCTCGACCATCATTTGCAATGAAAATGGCGGTATTTGAAAGGATTCAAGTCCTGGAGTAAGTTCCCAATCAACAGTTAAGCGTTCTTCAAATCGAATTTTTTCCAATTCAAGATAGCTCTTTGCTAAATCAATTTCACTTTCAAGTGACACTAAGTTCTCTCTACCTAACACCAATGATTGTCTAAGTAAATTAGACAACGTGGTAATTGACATTTTTGCTTTTTTAGGTTCAACGTCTATCAATGCTCGTATACTGTTGAGTGAGTTAAATAGAAAATGTGGATTAAGTTGAGATCTTAAGTTTTTCAATTCACTTTCTTTGTTACTCGCCTCTAACTCTAAGTTCGAGATTTCTTGGTTTCTCGATTTTTGGAAAAAATGAAATGTAAAATAAAGTGCATTCCAGAATAATACGAGCAATAACGTCGCTAGTACATTTACTACCATTTGGCTTAATGAGAATGTCATTTGACTATCTACAGTTAATCCGCTTAAGTAATCTGTTCCATTATCTATTATTGCGATTAATATGGATGATATGAGTGAAGTAATCAGTAATCGTGGCATTAAACGCGGCAATCGCATTCCGAGCCACCCCATTTTAATATAGAATATGCGCTGCAAGTGTGTAATGGTTATCCCTGCCGCTATTAAGACGAATACATTGAGTAAGAAAAGCGTGTCGATTTTTTCTGGATCCTTGTTGAAAACAGAAAAAAA
>JBFHHS010000080.1:0-10832 GCA_041596895.1 Crocinitomicaceae bacterium
AATCTTGTTCGGCCATAGAAAGTAAGAATGGAGTTTCAGCCAAGAAAACTAAATTATCATCTTTATCTAAAGCAATGTATCTAGCTTTAGAACGTTTGAATGCTTCCAATTGTTCTTTATTATCCGTAGTTAACCAGCATGCTTTAAAGTAGTTTTTTGGAGCAAAACGACATTTCGCACCGTATTCATGCTCTAGTCTATAGTTTATAACCTCAAATTGTAATTGTCCTACTGTACCAATAATTTTTCGATTACCAGGTTGTTGAATAAACAACTGGGCAACTCCTTCATCCATTAATTGACGAATACCTTTGTCTAATTGTTTTGATTTCATTGGGTCTAGATTCTCCAACTCCATGAAAATTTCTGGAGAAAAACTAGGGATTCCTTTGAACATAAAGTTTTCTCCTTCACTCAAAGTGTCACCAATTTTAAAATTTCCTGAATCATATAATCCAATTACATCACCTGGAAAAGCTTCGTCAATGATACTTTTATCCTGAGCGAGAAATGACGTAGGATTGGCAAACTTCATTTTCTTTCCAAGTCGAACGTGATTGTAAAATGTATTCCTTTCAAACTTGCCAGAAACAATTCGTAAAAAGGCAATTCTGTCCCTGTGTTTTGGGTCAAGATTGGCGTGGATTTTAAAGACAAAACCCGAGAATTTTTCATCTTGTGGTTCAATTTTTCTTAAGTCCGTTTCTCTTCCTCGTGGTGAAGGAGATATCTCGCAAAAAGCATTTAATAGCTCTTGAACACCAAAGTTATTTACTGCAGAACCAAAAAATACGGGTGCAACATCCCCTGACAAATATGCTTCGCGATCAAAATGATCGTAAACACCATCAATCATTTCAACTTCTTCTCTTAATTCATCTGCTTCGTTTTCACCAATGATGTCATTTAAACTCGGGTCATTTAAGTCGCTGATCGATGAAATGTCGTCTGAAATTCCAGTCTTATTCGGAGAGAATAGATTTAGACTTTTCTTATAGATATTGTAAACTCCTTTAAAACGATCTCCCATTCCAATTGGCCAGGAAAGGGGAGTGACCTTAATGTCTAGTTTATCTTCTAACTCGTCCAATAAATCGAATGATTCTTTACCATCTCTATCCAGTTTATTGACAAATATGATTACTGGTGTTTTTCGCATTCGACAAACTTCCATTAATCGTTCTGTTTGAGCCTCCACACCACTAGCAACGTCAACAACTAAGATTACACTATCTACTGCAGTTAAGGTTCTAAATGTATCCTCAGCGAAATCCTTGTGACCCGGAGTGTCCAAAATGTTGATTTGCTTGTTGTTATAGTTGAAAGCCATAACAGAGGTTGCTACTGAGATTCCTCTTTGCTTCTCAATTTCCATGAAATCGGACGTAGCGGTCTTTTTAATTTTGTTGTTTTTTACTGCACCCGCAGACTGAATTGCCCCACCAAAAAGCAATAGTTTTTCTGTCAATGTAGTTTTACCAGCATCGGGGTGAGAGATGATACCAAAGGTTCTTCTTTTCTCGATTTCTACAGTATTGCTCATGGTGTTCAATTATTTTGGACTGCAAAGTTACGTAATAAAGAAAATGGAACAAGATAAAACATAAAAAAAGCGCTCAAATTCAACATTTGAGCGCTTTTAATTGAATAGACTGACAAATTTTATTTCTGAACAGAAGAGATGTAATTAACTGATCCTGATTTTAATTCTTTAAATCCTTTAATGCCGTTATTCATAATTTCATAGGTGATAGTAGCATTTTGATCGATCTGACTGGAAAGTTTCACTTTTCCTGTTAATGTGACAAATTGATTTTTCTTTCCTGAAACTACTGGATTGTTAACGACAAATGTGAATTCTCCCTTTTCTATGTTTGAACCTTGCACGCTCATTTTTACTTCAGTGAATTCATGGATAACATCTCCTTTAAATGTGATAGATACAATTCCTGTATTGTTACCTAAATCTTGTAATGAACATTCTTTAACTTCAATTTGTTGCGCCAAGGAAGTCAAAGAAATAAACAAGGTGATGAATATAAATATGATTGCTTTCATTTCTTTTTTTTACTAAAAATAGTGATTCAATCTAAATATGTTTTGCCCAATTTTGAATAGATTAGTAATCCTAAAGGTATAGCATGGGTACAAATGAGATAAAAGAGTTTAAAGTTGCATTAATTGGCGCGGGAATAATGAGTGCAACATTAGGAGTGTTTATTAAACGATTGATGCCTTATGCAAAGATTACTATTTATGAACGTTTAAATCAAGTTGCTGCAGAAAGTTCAAATGCTTGGAATAATGCAGGTACAGGACATTCCGCTTTTTGTGAGTTGAATTATACTCCTGAAAAAGAAGATGGTACCATTGATATTAAAAAGGCATTGAAAATATCTTCTTCTTTTGAAGTTTCAAAGCAATTTTGGGCCAGTTTGATTGATGATGGCAGTATAAAGACCGAAGTACCGTTTATCAACGATATCGATCATATGAGTTTTGTTTGGGGAGAAGAGAATGTATCCTTTTTGAAAAAACGCTATGAAGCTCTGTCCAATTATGGCATCTTCAAGGATATGAAGTTTTCGGATCAGCATGATGAAATTAAGTCTTGGATTCCTTTACTCATGAATGGCAGAGATTTAAATCAACGTGTTGCCGCTACTCGAATGGAAATCGGTACCGATGTCAATTTTGGAGCTATTACAAAATCGATGATAGATTATTTAGTTTCTTTTGATAATGTGGAATTAAAAACTGGAATCGAGGTTGAGGATATTGATCGGGAAGAGAATGAACGATGGGAATTAGAAATGAAAGATCTTCATTCTGGAGAAGAGTTTGATGAAGACTTTGATTTTGTCTTTATTGGTGCCGGTGGTGCTGCAATTCCATTATTGGAAAAGACCGATTTACCTGTTGGTGAGGGGTACGGTGGATTTCCAGTGAGCGGACAGTTTTTACAATGCTCAAACCCTGAGGTTGTTGAACAGCATGAAGCAAAAGTATATGGAATGGCAGAAGTGGGGTCACCTCCGATGTCCGTGCCGCACCTTGATACGCGAATCATTGACGGGAAAAAGACTTTGCTTTTTGGACCATATGCTGGATTTTCAACGAAATTCCTGAAGAATGGGTCATACTTCGATTTGCCACTCTCAATTGATTCTCATAATGTATTTCCATTGTTATCTGCCGGGTATAAAAACTATAAGCTTTCGAAATATTTGGTGAAACAGGTTTTTCAATCGCCAGAAACTCGTTTCGAAGCATTGAAGAAGTATTTTCCCGAGGCTAAAATGGAGGATTGGAGTTTAGTCACAGCAGGACAACGTGTTCAAATTATAAAACGAAATATTGACGGTGGAGGTGATTTGCAATTTGGCACTGAGATAGTGTCAAGTTCAGATGGGTCGCTAGCTGCACTCCTTGGTGCTTCTCCAGGTGCAAGTACTGCAGTTAGTATTATGTTAGATTTATTGAATCAATGCTTTCCAAATCAAATGGCCGATAATGATTGGATTTTCGAAATTAAGAAATTGATTCCAACCTATGGCAAGTCACTTATAGAAGACGATGAGTTGTGTTTAAAGACAAGAGAACGCACTACACGAATATTAAAGCTAAAATCTGTTGAATAAAAAAAGGGAAGTAAAACCTCCCTTTATTTCTTTTATGATATGATGTGTTACTTCTTAACGTATTTTGTTAAGATAACAATTTTAACACCTTCAACTCTTCCTTCAATATGCTCTGCATTGTCATGTACTAAGGAGATGTTTCGAACAGCTGTACCTCTTTTTGCGGTAAAGTTTCCGCCACCTTTTACTTTGAGGTCTTGAGTTAAAACTACCGTGTCTCCATGTGATAAAATGGCTCCATTACTATCTCTATGTACCAAAGCGTCTTCGGAAGGTATTCCGTCTTTGGCCCATTTTTCTGTCTCTTCTTCCATGTAAAACATATCAAGAAGGTCATTTGGCCATCCTTCTGATTTTAGTTGGTTAAGAACTCTGAATGAAACAACTTTTACAGCATCAACTTCACTCCACATAGAATCGTTAATACAACGCCAGTGATTAGGATCCATTTCTGTTGCTTCAGTCAGTTGGTCATTACACGTATTACAAATGTGAATACAATCATCTATTGTTTCTCCCGATTTTGGAGCAACAATGAAAATGTTTAAATCTTCATTCGCACCACATAATTCACAGTTTCCGTTGCTTCTTGCTGAGATTTCTCTTTCCATAATATTGAGATTAGTGTTAAGGTATTCGTTTAATTTGGGATCTTATTCAGTTTTAATTTACTGAGAACCGGATTGGCATACATTTCTAAAAAGATTGTTTTATGCTCCTCTTTAATCAATGAAATTCTCTTTTTAAAGTTTTCAATATCATCAGAATTAATCGTAACCTCCGTGGTAATTTCCTTTAAGTCTGGACCTAAGGTAGGTGTTTTTGATTGTAGCAAATCGTAAGCAATGTAGTTCGGAGCTTGTAATAAATAATTTCCAACTACCTCATTGTCAATTTCTTTTGCTATTTCCGTTGCATCTTCTTGTGAAGTGATAATCTTATTTCCGAACGCAATATGAATATTACCTTTAGGATTTAGTAGCCCCGTTACGATGCTTTTTTGATCTGTATTCTCATCTTTAACGTATGTTTCGTTGTTGCGAATCATATAAATTTCTTCAGCTTTCATACTATCACACGGGTCTAATTCATACGAAATAGAAACAGGGACAATGTTTAACTTATTAATTGCCTCACTCAACTCAATTTTGTTGTCTTCAGTATGACCGCCTAATTGAAGCATTTTAATTATTGCTGGTTCAGTGAAATCAATTCCGTCTTTAGCTCTTCCTTCCTTCTGTGCTATCCAAATACTGTGACCAGATTGAATTGTATGATGGATATACCGTGAAAGATGTTGTAAAGCAAATAACTTTTCTCTACCTACTAAAGACCGTTTAACGATAAAGCTCTTATTGAGTCGCATTAAATCTGAGATATATTGTTTTTTCAAGAGATTATCCCCGATGGCAATTTCGACTGTATTGTGATTGGCTTTGTAGAGCAAGTAACTGACTAAAGCTGGATCCATGGATATATCACGATGATTTCCAATAAAAAGATAAGACTCATCTTTATTCAATTTGTCCAATCCAGAAATTGTTACTTTTCCAGCTGTTTTATCAAGTATTTTTTTGAATTCTTCTCCAACAAGATGTTGAATGTCGAGTACTGAACGAATAGATTTTGATTTTTTCTTAACGAAAGCTCGAACCAGTCCTTTTGCTATTAATGGGCTTGATTTGAATAGTTTTGGAAAACGAAATTCCGCCATCCCAAGAACCAACTCATCTTGTTGATATAGTTTCTTCACCACATCTTCGACTTCATCGTCCCGGTATGGTCTTATATCTTCAAATTCGTCCATGTAATTATTCTCCAATTTTCTAGAATTCAAATTTACTTAAAATGAAATAAATCTGAACCTAAACCAGCAGTGAGTAATTAACGGTTTTATTAACAGTAAAATGAATTGGGCTTAAATATTATCCATTCTAATTGATTGAATTCATTGTGCTGTAGTTTAGTAAAGCTTTTGTCATTCCTATTTCATATTGCATATCGATGAGTTTTAGCTGTGACTCGATCAGTTGGTTATCTCGGGTGTTAACTAAAAACATATATGATTCACCTTGGTTAAAAAGAGTTTGTTCTGCAATGAGTAATTTCTCGTACAATGTCACGGCATTTTGTTGTAAGGTTAATTGATTTGAGAATGAATTCAATTGGTTTTTTGTGCTTTCAAACTTATAGAGAACATTTGCTTTCTTGAATTCCAACTTAGCTTTATTTTGATTTAATTTTAATTCAGTCAATTTCACATTAGCTCTTTCTTTTCTTGTGAAGATGGGGTAGGAGATAGATGCACCCCATTGATAATTTGAAACATTATAGTTTTGCGCGAATCCATTACCATCGTCATTGCCAAGTGCATTATACTTCACTTGAACCGTTGGTTTTAGCGCCTCTTTTTTTAATCTGAAATCAATGTCAATAATCGATATATTGTTGTCGGCCATTAGAATTTCCGGATGTTGATCAATATTAAAATCATTGTAGTTAACGCTGATATCAACAAGTGGTGTTAAGTTTTCGCTTAACTCTAATGGGATAAGCCCATCTTGCCAAAGAAATATGTTTAGTTGATTGGTTTTATTCAACAAATCGACTTTGGCTTGCTCGAGTTTTATTGTTCTATCTTGTAATTGTATGCTAACTTTTAAAGTATCTAGTGCAGGTTTATCGCCAAGAATTACACTTTGCATAGTATTGCGAAATCGTTCTTCAATATTTAGCACACTTTTTTCATAAAGCATAAGTTTTTCATAGGATTTATTCCATTCCAAGTATGCATTGGTCGCATCGTAAATAAGTTGATTGAGAATGATTGTTTTTTCTAATTCACTGCTTGATTTCAGATAGGCCGCTTGTTTTAATTCGGCGCGTCTTTCATCGATAAACAGACCTCTACCTAAATTCACGCTGACACCTGCATTCCAAAGGCCATTTACAGGAGTGTAAGCTTCATTGTTTAGTCGAACACCATCGTTTTCATTGTACCCTACAAATGCTTCAATACCAAACCATGTTGGAATTTTTAATCCACCATTAATGTAGCTATAGTATTGTTTGTTATCATAATACTTCTGCTGCATCGATCCTTCGAGCTTCGGATCGAACCCACCTTTCGCTTTCCTAACATAATATTCACCTTCAGCACCTTTTGAATTTGCTTGAATCGCAATCGGGTGGTGTGATTTTACGATTTCTATAAATTCTGAATACTTGAAAATCGAATTAAGTGTGTCTTGTGCATTCAAGAGGTATGTATTGAATAGCAAAGAGATAAAAATGAAGTAAATTCTCATGATTACTTAGATTTAGATTTCTTGTCGTCTCTTTTAGAATAAAATTCTGGCGGGAATCCGTTAATTTTCCTCCATAATTCATACCAGATGGGAACATCGTTTAATAAAATTAAATTGGACGTTCCGGAGCCAAAACGGATGGCCTCTGGCCATTTATGATCATTCGGGTCTGGTTTCACAAGTAAACGGTATTTTCCATTGGGACTGATAAACTGGTCGATTGCATATACTTTTCCCCCATACGTTCCTTGACTCGCATTTGGCCATCCTGAAAAAACAATTGCCGGCCACCCATCAAATTGGATTCTGACATCTTCTCCAATACTCACAAGAGGTAAATCAATAGGGTCAATAAAGAGTTCTATGGCCAAATCGTAATTTTTCGGCATTAAGGTCAATATTTCTTCTCCTTCCTTAATTGTTTCTCCGATACCTACACTAATAGTCTTGGAAATATATCCTGATTGTGGCGCTGTGATGTAATATAGTCCATTTCTGTATGAGTAATTACTATATGTGTTCTCCAGTTTGTTAAGGGTAGATTCAACATCAATTTTCTCAGACATCGTTGTTATTTTGTCGGATTTAATTTTGTTGTAATCTGACTGGAATTTCACTCGCAAATTGTTTAATTCTAATTGAAGATTAATTAATTCGTTTTGAGCGTTTAACCATTTATTTTTAGATTCAACAACGTATGATTCAGTTTGTTGCATTTTCATACGTTTCTCCTCTAAGTCGACCTTAGATTTTAACCCTTGGTTATATAAATCCTGTGTTCGATTTAATTGAGTTTCAGCAATGTTGTAGTTAATTTTTGCTGTTTCATAATTGATGCTGTCATTTTGAACTTTTAATTGCCCTTGTTGTAATTTATTCTCGGCTTGACTTAATTTTAATTTTAGTTGAGCACCGATAATATTAAGCTGGATTTCTTGCAGGTCAATTTTGTCTGCATAGTTTTCGACTGACGCCTTTTTTAAGTCAACTTGATTTTTAGTTCTGGCAAGTAAATCTTTGTCAAAGTACGCATCCTTGATTTCAGATATTTTCAGTAAAGTGTCTCCTTTCTCTACGAAATCTCCTTCTTGAACGAACCAATTTTCTATTCTTCCCGCAATAATAGAATTTAAACTCTGAGGCTTTTGTTCAGGTCGTAAGGTGGTCACATACCCATTAGAGCGGATATTTTGTGTCCATGGGATAAACATTAAAATAAAAATCACACCGAAACTACTGAGTAGAACTTTGCGGAGTACGTTATTAGATTGTTTTTTCTCAACCTTTTTTAAAGTAGAGTAGTTATTGATATCTACTTTATGATAAACCGATCGATTGGATATATTAAGCATGTTATTTTATTTCAATTAATGATTGATTCTGTGTTTTTATAACACGGTCGACCTTAGCTTTTATAGCCTCATCTCTTGATGCTATGACAACGGTCCAATTGTTCTCTTTCGAAAGGATAAAGTCAGAAATTCGATTTCTTTCTTCACCAACCAAAGAAGTGAAAGCGTCCTTTATAAGAAGCAGTTTTGGCTTATCCGCGATACTTCTTGCAAGTATTATTTTATCAATGATTCCTTTGGAAAACTGCTTTCCTTCAGGGAAGAATTGTGTATTTAAACCAAGTGGTAAAGATTTAACGAAATCTTGAAGTTCCAAGTTTTCTATTGCCCACATGACGTTCTCCATGGTAGCATTTGGTCTTCCCATTGTTATGTTTTCTAATAATGTTCCTTCAAACAAAAGTTCGTCCATCAAACAGTCTCCTATAATTGATCTTAGTTTTTCAGGATTATAGTTTTGAATAGGTAGATTGTTTAATGAAATACTTCCTTTTTGCGGACGGTACAATCCTGTAATCAAGTAGAGCAGAGTCGTCTTTCCAGAGTCACTATCTCCGATAATCATTACACGCTCATTGGATTCAATTTTTAAACTAGATGATTTAAAGATTCTTTTCGTTTGATCAGGATAAGAAAAATCAATGTCCTCAATATCGATTGAAAGTCCTTTTGATGTTTTTTGAATATCGATTCCAGAATCTGAGTCCAGTTTAAGATCTGTAACTTGTCCTACCTTTTCTAAAGAAGAAAGGATGTCATAAATAGTTTCAAGGCTTAGAATTAACTTTTCAACAGATCCCATTACAAGTAGAATGATGATTTCAGCAGCAACGAACTGACCAATATTCATTTGTTGATCCATTACAAGCATACTCCCAACAATAAGAAGTCCCGCAGCAACCAATACTTTAAATACAACCATTAAGATGTATTGTTGTTTTAAAACTTTAAAGTGCTTTTCTCTAGCGTTTACATATGATCCAGAAAGTTTATTTGTTCGTTTCATTGGCAAGTCTGTTTTTCCCGCTAACTTGAAACTCACACTTGTTCTTGCTACTTCCTCTAACCAGTGAGCAACAGCGTATTTTTCTTTGGATTCTTTTAGGCTGGTATTCAAACCTTTTTTGGCTGTGAATTTAAAAATGGAGTAAATTAAAATGATCAGAACAAGGCTGTATACAATAAAGAATGGGTGATACAGTGATAACAATATCAAACCGAAAAGTGTTTGGATTGACGCTGTAGAAAAATCAATTAAAACTTTCGATAAGCCCTTTTGAATCGCTACGATGTCAAAGAATCGATTCATTAATTCAGGAGCATAGTGCTTGTAAAGTGCTTCAAGTCGAATTCTTGGGATTCTGTACGCAAACTCAAAAGAAGCGCGCGTGAAAATTTTCTGTTGAAGATTCTCTGTTATTTTCAATTGGCTGATTTGTAAAATTCCTGATAATGCAATACCCAGAATTACGATAGCGACAAGTACAATCCACGAAGTACTAATACTTCCACCTTGAATGAGGTTAATAATTGCCTGAATCCCGACTGGAACAGAAAGGTTTACTAGACCATTGAAGAACGAGTAAATGTAAATGTTTCTTATTTCCGAAGCGTCAGGCTTAATGAGTAGCCAAAAACGGTCTATTGGTGTTAATTTGTTTGTGATCATCTCTTGGATTTGTTAAGACAATTATTTTTCGATTTCATTAAATACCAGTTCTACATAAAATGATGTTACGGCATCTTCACCTTCAATAACATTCGTTAATCGAGGTAAATGTTCCGCGAAGAATCGTTGATGGTGCGACCCTTCTATTACTGTAGATACAAGCATGTGAGGATATTTAAAACTTGGGTTAATTTCAAGTATTATTTCGGAAATACGATTTACTACTTCCTTGTATTGAGTAAAATATCCAAGTTGATTATCCTTGTCAACATCTTTGTTCAAAAACACTTTTGAAGCCTCGCTAATTAAAATTAAATGCAGTTTTATCTCATTAATTTGAGAGAATGTAGAATCTTCACTAACTCTTTCGGTTAGAAGTATGATTGCACGTCTTAGTCTTTCTTTCGGGTCTTCAATGTTGGTCAACCGCAATGCCAGTCTATACTTTTGCCAACTCCAATACCAAAGTACCAAATATGCTAGTAGTTGATGTTTTCCATTGAAGTAACGGTAAACTGATGCCTCAGTAGAAGAAATGTGTTGTGATAGTTTTTTAAATGTAAAATTCTCAAAACCTAATTCACTAATAAGATCAATTGATCCAGAGATTATTTTTTTTCCTAAATCAGTGGATGCCGGATCTTTTACAAAGGCATTGTTGTTAATTTGAAGGGTTATCGTTGATTGATACATTATCGAATAAATTTACTACTCGCAAAGGTAATAGTAATACTATCATAAACAATAGTTGTTAACTTATTTAACATTTATTTTGTTCTAATCGGGGTATGGTTTAGATTTTTAGATATATTTGTTAGTGAATACTAACTCAAATAATATGAAAAGAATATTTTTAGTTGTA
>JBFHHS010000081.1:0-10767 GCA_041596895.1 Crocinitomicaceae bacterium
AAACGTGTTGATGTGAACGATGAGCAAGATGACATTTTAACGCATTTGAATCATTCAAGAATTAACCTTTTACCTAATACTTCAGGTGTAAGAGATGCAAAGGAAGCAGTATTTGCTGCACAACTTTCAAGAGAGGCTTTGGAAACAAATTGGATTAAATTGGAGATTCATCCAGATCCTAAGTATTTACTTCCAGACCCAATTGAGACATTAAAGGCGGCAGAAGAATTGGTGAAACAAGGTTTTGTGGTAATGCCATACATCCATGCCGATCCTGTCTTGTGTAAACGTTTGGAAGATGTTGGTGTGCAATGTGTAATGCCATTGGGTGCTCCAATTGGAACAAACAAGGGATTGAAGACCGAAGCGTTTTTAGAGATTATCATTGATCAAAGTAACGTTCCAGTTATCGTTGATGCAGGTTTAGGTAGTCCTTCTCACGCAGCGCATGCAATGGAAATTGGAGCAGATGCTGTTTTAGTTAATACAGCAATTGCAGTTTCTCAAGACCCTGTAACAATGGCAAAGGCATTTAAAATGGCTGTAGAAGCTGGAAGAATGGCTTACAATTCAAAACTAGCTCCGGTGAGTAATCATGCAGAGGCAAGTAGCCCACTTACAAGCTTTTTGAACGCTTAATTATTAGACAATGAGAAGTAACTCTCCAATAGAATCTACATTTCAAAATGTATTCGACACCTATAATTGGGACGATACCTTGGCTAGTATTTTTGCAAAGACGGAAGAAGATGTTCGATTTGCATTGGCTAAAGACAAATGTGATTTAGAAGATTTTAAGGCATTGATTTCTCCGGCTGGAAAACCTTTCATCGAACAAATGGCTCAAAAGAGTCGTCAATTAACGAGAAAGCGATTCGGAAATACAATTCAAATGTATGCTCCGATGTATTTGAGTAATGAATGTCAAAATATTTGCACGTACTGTGGTTTCAGTTTAACCAATAAGATTCCGCGCCGAACCTTAACCGATGCGGAAATCATTAAGGAAGCTGAATTCCTAAAAGCAAAAGGATACGATCACATTTTGCTGGTTACTGGTGAAGCGAACAAAACCGTGGGGACTGATTATATCAACAATGCAATTAAGTTGATAAGAAGTCGATTCTCAAATGTTACCATCGAAGTCCAACCACTAGATCAAAATGAATACGAGTTGTTGATTGAGAACGGTTTATACGCTGTGCTTGTTTATCAAGAAACATATCACCGCGATGAATATAAAAAACATCACCCGAAAGGGAAGAAGTCGAACTTTGATTACCGATTGGATACACCAGACCGATTAGGAAAAGCAGGCGTTCATAAAATTGGATTAGGCGCTTTATTCGGATTGGAAGATTGGAGAGCAGACAGCTTCTTTACTGCATTACATTTGAGATATTTACAGAAGAAGTATTGGAAAACAAAATATTCAATTTCCTTTCCTCGTCTTCGTCCACATACCGGAGGATTAGATCCTAAAGTTGAAATGACAGACCCTGATTTAGTACAGTTGATTTGTGCTTTTAGATTGCTTGATGAAGATGTTGAACTTTCAATTTCAACTAGAGAAAGTGAAGTTTTTAGAAATAATATCGTTAATCTTGGAATAACTTCTATCAGTGCGGAGTCGAAAACGAATCCTGGAGGTTATGCAGTCGAACCTCAATCATTAGAGCAATTCGAAATCTCAGATGAAAGAGCTACGGAAGATATCGCAGAGATGTTAAGGTCGCAAGGATTAGAAGTTGTTTGGAAGGACTGGGAAAATAATTGGGAACCGATCAAGAGTTAAGATGTCATTATCGAAAGAAGAACATAAACAATACAATCGCCATATCATCCTTGATGAGGTTGGTCTTGAAGGTCAAGAAAAACTAAAGGCCGCAAAGGTTTTGGTGATTGGTGCTGGAGGGTTAGGTTGTCCCATTTTAAGCTACCTCACCGCTGCTGGTGTGGGTACTATTGGAATTGTTGACCATGATGTTGTAGATCAATCCAATTTACAAAGACAAGTGTTATTTACTCAAACTGATATTGGTAGTCCAAAGGTTGAAGCTGCACACAGAAGACTTTCAGCATTAAATCCATTCGTTTGGTTTAATCTTTATAAAGAAGAATTAACACGATCGAATGCCATTGAGTTGTTTTCTGACTATGACATTATTGTGGATGGAAGTGATAATTTTCCTACGCGTTATTTAGTCAATGACGCCGCAGTTATTTCGAATAAACCAATCGTTTTTGGTTCCATATTTAAATTTGAAGGACAAGTCTCGGTTTTCAATTATCAGAATGGTCCAACATATCGTTGTCTTTATCCAAATGCACCCAGTGCTGATGAAGTTCCAAATTGTTCTGAAATTGGTGTAATTGGAGTGTTGCCTGGAATTATTGGTTCGCTTCAAGCCAATGAAGTAATCAAGATGATCTGTGGTATAGGAGACGTACTATCCGGACGGTTATTGATTTTTGATGCATTATCCTTACGTCAATCAATATTGAAATTCAAGAAGAATCCTGAGATTATCATTGAAGCGCTGGAAACAGATTATGACATGTTTTGTGGTATCGAACAGATTACAGAAATTACATTGACTGAATTGAAGAAATCAGGGTCTAAATATCAATTGTTAGATGTGCGTACTGATATTGAGCGCGAAGATGAAAATATTGGGGGGATTCACATTCCACTTCAAGAGTTAGAAACGAGGTACATTGAAATCGATACAGATAAACCCATAGTAGTTTATTGTAAAGCTGGAATGCGAAGTGCCCATGCAATTCACTTCTTAGAAACAGTTGGAATTAAAAATCAATTGATCAACCTCAAGGGCGGATTGTTTTATTCAGAGTGAAATAATTCCAGAACAATCAAGGTGCCTTTAACATCACTTTAAATTTTATTGCAACGTAACCTATTGAAATACAATGGTGTGTGGTTGTAGTTTTAGAAAAATCACTTTCGTGAAATCCAAATGACGTTGGGCGTCGTATGTATGCCAAATTTGGACTTTATGAAAACTATGATCACAACAACATTTTTTCTGATGCTAGGTGTTTTTGCTTATTCTCAAGAGAGTGAAAGCTATTACATGACTCATGATAATTTTAATCAACTTGATAAGGAAATTCAAGATAAAATTGTTTCACAGGTAATTTTTATCGGTGATCATGAGCAAGGTATTGCAAAAGCAAATCATTATCAAGAACCAATTGATTTAGAAATTCAACAAACACGAGATCAATATTTGAAGCTGTGGTTGAAAGAAAATGAAGGAGTAAAAATCGTGAAACAAAGCGAATATCAGAATGCAGATCCTGATTTGCAAAATGCCTATGATGCTCCACATGTTTTGGTTCTAATCGGAGAACAAATTACAATAGAAGATATTCAGAACTTTTAATCCTAATACTATGAATTATTTTACCTTAATAATAGCAATGGTGTGTTTTGCATTTACCGCAAAATCCCAGTCAAATACGCCTTGTGCTTTTCCAATAACAACGCCTTTGTTGGTTGGAGCTACATGCACCTATACAAACGGCACAACAAATGGTGCGACATATTCAAATAACAATGCAAACGGTGGGACACCAAGTTGTGCAAATCCAGGTTCGCCTGACGTGTGGTACACATTTATCGCCCCTCCAGGTGGGGAGGTAAATATTCAAACTGCTGCTGGTTCTATCACAGATGGCGGAATGTCATTGTATTCTGGTAGTTGTCCGAATAATTTTACTGAAATTGAGTGTAACGACGATTCAGGACCAGGATTGATGCCTCAGATTTTAGCTTCAAATTTAATTCCAGGGCAAACGTACTATATCCGATTTTGGAAATTTGGTAACGGTAACGGTAACGGTAACGGCAATGGTAATGGTAACAACAATACTGGTACTTTTTCAATTTGCTTATCGATTCCACCGCCATTAGTAAACAATGCTACTTGTGCAAATCCAGACCCTATTTGTTCTGGGACACCAATCAATTTTACTGCTAATACTGGGGCAACACCTGCATCAGAATCGAACCCTGGAAATAATTATGGCTGCTTGGCAACGAGCCCAAACCCGTCATGGTACTATTTGGAAATTGATAATGGTGGCAATTTGGTTATCGATGTTTCTGCTGGATCGGATGTGGATTTTGCAATATGGGGACCATACCAAAACCTAACTCAAGCGGTTTCAGATTGTAATAATTATGGAGCACCGCAAGACTGCAGTTATTCAACTTCGGAAGTGGAGCAGGTTAATTTGAATAACGTGGTGAGCCAAGAGGTTTATATTCTTTTAGTTACGAATTATGCGAATACAGTTCAAAACATCAGTGTAAATAACAATGGCGGGACGGCCACAACAAATTGTGGAATTGTTCTGTTACCTGTAGAATTAACAAACTGGAAAGCGGAATTGATTGATAGTTACGTAGAGCTTTCTTGGTTGACACAATCAGAACGTGACAATGATTATTTCGCAATTCAACGATCTTCAGATTTGAATTTTTGGGAAACAATTGGTTTTCAAAATGGGGCAGGGACAACAAATGAAATTCAGACGTATAGTTATTCAGATGACGCGACCCTTTTAGGAACAAATTATTATCGATTGAAACAAGTGGACTTCAATGGGAAATCGACATATTCTAAAGTAATTGCTATTGAAAATAGTGCTTTAAAAGACGAACTTCAATTATTCCCTAATCCTGCTAAAAACAGTGTTCAGATAAAGGATATTAACGCAATGGATATAGAGTCTATACGCTTAACAAATATGGATGGAGTGGAGTTGCGAATAGAAGCGGTGTCAACTTCGGTTGGACTTGAAATAAATCTTAAAGAGGTTGAATCGGGCGTTTATTTAGTGCAAACGAGTCTAGTTGATGGTTCGAATTACACGAATAGGCTAATGGTTCAATGAATGTAGTAGTTCAGGTTAGGTTGAGGGTCTTTGTTAGTTCAAAGGCCCTTTTTTATTGTTTATGAATTCGCTTTATTGTCGTATTTTCAAATACATCTTTCACTTTCACTAAGTATGTACCAGTTCGTATATTTGATAGGTCAATAGATTGCACATTTCCTGAAATAGATTGTACTAATTCTCCTGAAATTGCAAAGACCTCTATCAGTTTTAACACGTTTTTGGAATCAATCTGAAGTGTTCCAGAAGTTGGATTAGGAGACAATTCAATTTCGTTTTTATTTTCTTCGTTAACTCCCATTGAAGTCGTGCCATCAGTACAATCAGGAATATCCCATATAGATGTCGTAATATAGGATGTACATGTCCCGCAAAGAATGTTTTTGATAAAACAGCTTGCCTTACCTATGATTGCGTTTGAAGGGTATGAGCAATGATTCAATGTCGCCATTACGCGGTTCATTCCATAACATACTCCTTCTGTATTTAGTTTGCTTCGAATGGCATCAGAGCCCGAAACATATTGGAAAGCGGTACACCCTAAACATCCCAGAACATTCCCACCTTGATACGGTACTGTACAATCCCATTCGTCGTGAAAACCTACTACTGGTATTTCATGGTTATCCATTATACCTAAAGCATTAACTGCTCCACAATTATTTACAACTCCTTTAATTGTAAAAGGATGAACGGGTGTTAACCCTGACTCATTCAATTGGCCGAGTTCAGTAACACAATTCGCACAATATGTATTTGCTTCCGTTTGATCCATGAAAGCAGTTTGAAGTGCGGTAATTGCACCTGCACTCGTACCTTGGAGAAAAATTTGAGAAGTATCGATTCCGAATTGATCAGCATTTTCAATTATATAATTTAATGCTGCACGCGTATCTTGAACTGCACGATATACACTTATTCTAAGCTTTGCTGCTTCATTACCACATTCAAAGCATACTGTAGCCGCACTTGAAGGTGAGCAGTTCCAACCTAACCTATAATCAATTGTAGCTGTTACAAACCCTCTTCGTGCCATCTCCATGGAGAAGTAATCCATTTCATGTCTGTTTCCGGCAAGAAAAGAACCGCCATGTATCATAAGTATAAATGGTCGCTTTGAAAGGTTATCCGCAGATGAGGATGGTTTGAAAACTTCTAATTCCAAAGTGTCCATAACATTACTTGGCCATCGTTCTTCAATAGAATATGTATATACACTTTGTTCTATCTCAGTGCTATCAAACATAGCAGTTTGTGCATACCGATCTTGAATACAATGGTCAATTTGTGACGAAACCTGAAGCGAAAAAACACTCAATAAAACGATTAGTACGTATTTCATAATAACAATTAATATATACTAATGTATTGTATTTTTTTTAAAGTTCTGTTGAGTAGTAAAATTATTAAATATCAATCAGTTAGATGTTAGTAGTCTAAATAGGTTCTACATCATTTCGAATTAAATATACCTCCACAATAATTCGTGAAACTAACTCCAAATCAATTTCACTCGGGTGGATGAGTAGCCTGTACGTGGCTTTCTTTTCATTCGTTTTTATTCGTTCTACAATTTTAAGATCCATCAGTACTTTTCTACCTAATTGTTTGCCGCCATAACAGTATTTAAACGAATTATTGGTGATGTCGCCTTTGATGTTTGCAAGACGATTGAGTAGGTTGAAGGTCTTATTGAAGTATTTTTTGAGTTGACGAATACGTACTTTGGAAAGCTCATCACCATGAAGAACTGTGCCAGTGTATCTGGCAATTTCATTCAGTTCTTTTAGGAACGCTTTTCGTTCTTCTGGCGATTGATCCATTTATTCAATATGAACCTCGAAATTACACTATTATTCTAGAATTTTGGAATTTCACTAGTCCTTGCATAAGGAAAAGTAGTAATTCGGTGTAAGTCGTAATAACTATTTAGACCGCCAATTCCAACTGTAAACAAACGGTCCAAACGAACATACCCTTTATCATCGATGCTTTCTTTGGGTATATACAGGTCTTTTATTTTTCCAATAATCATTGAAGTACCATTAGACTTGATGTCTACTTTTTCTACAAATTCCAATCCTATTTTTAAATAGCATTCCTTAACAAAAGGAGCACGGAATTCGTTTAGATATTCTTCGGTCAAACCACACGCTTCAAATTCCGAAATATCTGAATTAAATTTTGCTGAAGTATAATGCGCCTTTTCAATAATAGATTCATGAATGTGATTTATTGTAAATAAACCATTCTCCTCGATATTTTCTAAGGTATCTCTTCTTACATCAGTAGAAGGGCGTATAATAAAACCTAACATAGCAGGTTTACTCCCAATGTGAACAACGGAACTAAAAATCGCGAGGTTTGTTCCTGTTTTCGAATAGGTTCCAATAAGGTTAGCAGATTTAATTCCTGATATTCCATTAATCAAATTTAATCGCTGAACTCTATTTAGTTCTTCTAGATTTTCGCTTGTAAAGTGCATAAAGAAAAAATTTTAGCGTTTTGAAATTGAGTTGTTTGAAATAGTTCGCTGACGACTACATTTAAACCTAGTAATCTCCGAAGATCGTTTTTTTGTATGTTTTGAACTTACACCCTGGTTTACACGTTTTCTCCAAAGTTTAAAACTAGAAGAACGCAATGAAGAACGCATAAGTTTAATGACATCAGATTCCGTATAACCAAATTGGTACTCAATGGATTCGAATGATGTCCTATCTTCCCACGCCATCTCGATGATTCTATTTTTGTCTCGTTCGTTAAGCATTCGTTTACAATTAAATATTACTTAGATTAACTGCTTATTTCCATCTTGACCAGGTCAATTTTTTTTAAAATCTGTTCGGCCTCTACTAGTTTAGCATCACTTGCTGACCTGCTGGAAGAAGATAATTGATGAGACTCTTTCAATAGCTTTTTGTATTGATCATTTAATCGTTCTACTTCTGTTTTTTTCTTGAATAATTTAAACATATGCTTATATTTTTAATGATGACATTCCACCATCTACATGAAGGATTTGACCCGTAATCCATGAGGAAGAGTCATTAAGCAGAAAGTCAGCAATTGACGCAATATCTTGAGGGGTTCCAATTCTATTTAATGGGTGTCTTTTAGAATTTACCTCTCGTTTCTCTTCGGAGCTTAATAACTTAGCTGCGAGCGGAGTGTCCGTTAAAGAAGGAGCAATGCAATTTACTCGAACTGTTGGAGATAACTCAGCTGATAAAGCTCTTGTTAAACCTTCTATGGCTCCTTTTGATGTCGAGACTTGAGAATGGAAATTGAATCCTTGCTGAACCGCGACAGAAGAAAATAAGACAATCGATGCACCTTGGCTTTTCTTAAGTTTGGGTAACACATGCTGAATTGTTTTTATTGCTCCGAGTACCTGAAGGTTGAAATCATCAGCGAAATCTGCTGATTTCATTCTATGAAATGGTTTTAAATTAATCGATCCGGGGCAATACACGATACCATCTAGTTTATCGGGTAAATCCGCTAGATTAATCTCCTCTAAAACATCTAAGTACTGAAACTGTACATTCTCATGGTCACTAATTACTTCATTTTTAAAGTAGGTAGTATAGATGTTTGCATTTTGTTCACTTAGCTTGGAGACAATTGCCTGTCCTATACCTGAAGAACCACCTATGATTAGAAAATTTTTCATTGAAGTTATTTTTGGATTATAATTAACCTTTTAAAACGTAGGAGTTGAATTGCTTCATAAACCAAATGTAGTATAAAATGTTTAATGAATAAATAAAAAGATTAAACAAAATGACGGTTTGAATAATTTGGAGACATCGAATGTCTTAGAATTCCTTATTTTTAATTGAGTAATTGTAAAACAGAAAAATGTCAAAGTCGGAAAATGTGAGTATTAAGGTGGATGTTGTTTCGGATGTCGCATGTCCATGGTGTTATGTGGGGAAACGTAGGTTTGAAGCTGCATTAAGACAGTGGAAAGGAACGCCTATTGAAGTTACATGGCATCCATATCAATTAGACCCATCCATGCGAGAGGAAGGTATGAACCGTGATACCTACTTGACAACTAAATTTGGAAGCATTGACCGCGTTCAAGAGATGACAGATAGGTTAACTGAAGTAGGAAAAACGGTCGGGATTGATTTCGATTTTGGAGATGATTGGCTTGCTGTGAACACACTTCCTTTGCATCAATTATTGAATGTTGCTAGAGAAGAAGGTTTTGGCCTGGAGTTGAAGGAACGATTTTTAAAGGCTTATTTTGAGGATACGAAACACCTCAATAAGTTGGATGAATTATATGCAATTATGCATGAGTTTGGATGGAATAGTTCAAAGGTTGACGCTATCGTCAATGATGCTGAAATTGCCCAAAAAGTAAAAGAAGAGATTGCGCATTATCAACAACGTGGTGTTTCAGGTGTTCCGTTTTTTGTGATCAATGATCAATACGGGATCAGTGGAGCTCAACCTGTAGAAGTTTTTCTCGAAGCGTTCCAATCGGTAAGTCCAATGGATCTAATCATTGAAGGTGACAGCTGTGATCCGGAAACAGGAAAGTGTTAGTTGTATTCAAAGTCATTGAATAGTTTCAAAAATAGATGTTTGGGAAGCTAATCAGTTCCCTTTTTATTAGTCCTTTTGTTTTGAATAAATTATAATGAAGTTTTAGTCAATATAAGCATTGCATGTCTGAATGAAATATTGATTGTCTAATGTCTCAAATTCATGACAATCAGCAGTGGCTTCACTCTGGTTTTTTGCTTCAACTGAATAGGATGATGAAAAGTTTAAGGACGGATCGTTATAATAATTCGCATAGCATTCGCATGTATAACTTTTTGTACAAGAGAATACTACAGTTGATAGTAAGCCAATTAAAATTGTATGTTGAATTAGTTTCATTGTTATTATTGATAAGTGTTTAATGTTTTTAGGAGATTCTGATTATGCAAAATAAAAGTATAAATTTTAATTTTTAACATTGACTTAATAGAATTTAGGTCTAGATGCTCAAAAAAAAGGGAAGTCAATCAGCTTCCCTTCGTTTAAGAATTTAATTTTTTTTTAAAACTCTCTAATCGCTCTAATGGCAAAAGTACTTGTTCTATAAACTGAACTTACAAAACCAGTAGATGTACTAAGAGCTTGTGCATAAAATTCTCCACCAGTTCCACCAGATTCTGTACTTGTCCAATAATTACCGGATATTGCAGTCCCGCCATTCGCTGTAAGTGAAGAGTTTATAGTTGATAAACTTGCTCCCAACTCATACATTTCTTGATTTGAACCTAAGAACCAGTCAGAATAACCATTGTGAACCAGGTTGTAACATAGTTTTGCACCAATTCCTTGTTGTGAACAACCATTTACGATGTTTAGTGTATTTTGCATACCAGTACCTATGTTGATACCATAAGCATGGAATGAGTCATCACCATAACATCCCCATTCAGCTGCTGCACTTTGGTCAACAAGGGCACAAACTAGTCCTTTTGTATTATCAGTTGGATCGATCCAGAACACAATTCCACCTTCATGAAAGTCTCCAATCGATATGTTTGAACTTGAACCTCCCGTGCCATTTGTTGAAGGATTATTTTCAGGTTCAACGGGATCTTTAGTACATCCAGCAAAAAGAAATAGCATAATAAAAGGAGCGAAAAAAAGTGTTAACTTGTTAAAGGTCACCATATTAAATAATTTTTTTCGTGAAAATAAAAAAAATATTTTTCAATTGAAAACGATTATTGTCACTAATTTTCATGCTTACCCAAACAAAGACTTGAACCGGTTTTGCTTTATGATCACTTTGTGTAAAAAGCTCGAAATAGGAACGAACAATGT
>JBFHHS010000082.1:0-10762 GCA_041596895.1 Crocinitomicaceae bacterium
CTATTAACCGTAACTCCTGAAGCCCAATCAATAATGATAGAGGAATCAGACGCAATTGCCGTACTGCCAACTAAACCTGGTGCAGGCGCGAAGGATTGACCAAAAGTAACCGAAGTAATAAAAAGACCTAGGGTAACTAATATTCTACTCATAAAAAAGGAATTTTGAAGGATTCAAACCAACGTGATAATTGGCAATTTGCGCACCACTAGTAGTGTATTCATAAACATAGCCAGAATTTGTAAATGCCATAGCATCACTCACGAAAATTGTATTTGTATGTGGGTTAAAAGCAACTCCGTATAACGTTGTATAACCAGTGACATCCAAATAGGAACTATTTTCTAATACATCTGAAACAGGATCAAAAAGTCCGATACTCGATTGAGTAGTAGAAAAATCATAATAAGAGATCAAGAATTTATTATTCATTTTAGTTATTCCAGTGACATCAAATCCAAAATGGTCAACCACTACATCGGTAATAGTGTTAATCCGAACCATTCTCGATGGGATTGCCCCATAGTCTCCTCGTGTAACCACATAAACATCTCCTTCTGAATCGGTAATGCATCTTCCGGGATTTAATCCCACCGTAATTCGCTCAATCTCCGTATTCGTTGTTAAATCAATCACAGAAACCGTTGAGTCCATGGAAGGAGTATTTAACCCACCTGAATTAGAAACATACAGCTTATTTAGTGAAACAGTCAAGTCCTCAGGATTTAGTCCCACGGGGATACGTGCAGTAATCGTTAGTGAAGCCGTATCAATGACATCAACATATCCGTCATAACAAGTGACATAGGCATTTCCATTATAGAATTCAATATTTCTAGGTTGTTTAGCTACCCCTCCACTTTGCATAGAGATTTGCTTTATTGATTGAAACGAAGAAGCATCCAACACTTCAATAGTACTGGATATATTTACTACAACATAAACTTTATTCCCATATCGTTTTATGTCATTTCCTGTATCGCCCAATTGCCTTCCTACTTTAGTTTCAAAAAGAGTATTGGATACACTCGCATCCTCCTTATTTATCCAAGATAATGTAGAATTGTTCTGTTGAAATAACCCTTCACATAAAACTACGGTTCCATTTGAAAGGACTTCAGAGACAAGGACTTCCTCAGGAACATCCTTTTTACAAGAAACGAATAGCAACAAAAACGCAACACTAATTAAACGCATAACTTAATGAAATTGAATAGTTTACTCCAGGCATAACATAAGAACGAATATAAGCATAAGAAGAATTGAAAATATTCTTTATGTTTCCTATGAGTTTTAAATTTTGGTTAGTACCAAGATTGAATGTGTGAAAGACACTTAAGTCGGTTAAGAAGAACCCCGCTATTTCATTGCTTTCAATATTCTCATTTAGAACATATCTATGAGAAACAAAATAATTTGAAATTCTTATCCCTGTTTGATGATATTGAAAGGTAATATCTGCATTTGCAGTGTGTTCAGGTATATATGCCACTTGATGCAAATATGTAGGAGAATCCGGGTCTGTAATATCAATCGTTTTTTGATAAGTATAATTTGTATTTAGTACAAACTTCCAAATCTCATTAACTTCAAATTTCGCTTCAAATTGAATTTCTGCTCCAAAAGTATTGGTCTTTCCAATATTTTGCATTGACCAAATAAAAAGGTTCTTGGTAGGTACTGCAACAATCTTATTCTTAACTTGATTAAAGAAAATATTTGATTTCCAATCTAATTTGAATTTTCGAAAAGAGGGTGTCCATAAGAATCCTGCATTTAACTGATGCGCATCTTCAGGAAGTAAGTTTATGTTTCCAATGTTGTTATAATAAAGTTCATTGAAAGTTGGAACTCTAAATGAATTTCGATACCACAGTTCTAATTGAGAACGTTGTCCCCACTCTCTACTCTTGATACTTAAAAACGGATTGAGCCGAGAAATTGTTCTTGGAACATTTCCATTGTTGTTTTCCTCAAATAAATATTGACCAGATAATTGCGCTGAAATAGTGACTAAATCATGATTTAATCTTCCTCCTATCATTCCAAAAGAATGAAAACGCGTAGGTTCAGCAAAAGATAGGTCGTTCACTTCTAAATTTGAAACTGTTTCTTCAATTCCTCCAAATAGATTCCATTTATCACGATAATAGATAAACGAGATCCCTCCATTTACATTACGATTATTAAATTGATTATCAATTTCACCTGCAGCATTCAAGTACGTGGGGTCAAAATACCTTTGATGATCTATTGCAGCGTTTAAAAATGAATGTGTATATAATTTCTTAATTCTGAATTTAAAATCAGTAAATAATCTATCTGAACTAGTTTCTAATAATTCATCTGCTGTTTCATTATAAAAAATAACGGATCCAGGCAATTCCTGTTCAATCGTTTTATGTCTGTATCCAAATCGCCATTGGCCTTTCTTGAACTTAACTCCTGTTGAAATTCCAAAGTTATAATCTTGATATTTGTTGTTTCTTCTTGTACCATTAATTTGTTCAAGACCATTAGCTACACTGTATTTATAGTTTCCTTGAGCCTTTTGAGCAGAACCAAATACGCTAACGAAATACTTGTTTGGGTTATATTTAACACCAGCATAACCTCTCATTTGACCGAAAGATCCACCTCCAAGATTTGCTCGAATAGTCAATGTATCTCGAGCAAATGAATTTTCCATGGTTTGTATTACAAAATTACTTCCACTAATTTGTGCTGAAACGGGTAATAACATATTTGAGTTTAACCCTACTGAACTGGTTAGTTTTTCGACATTATCCACCATCAACTGACCTAAATTCACTTGTCCTGTTTGTGAATTATTTAATGGGACCCCGTCAACTACTATGGATGAGTGATTCGCTCCTAAGCTTCGCATTGACACTGTTTTCAACCCACCTAAACCGCCATAAGATCTTAGATTCGCACCGGGCACTTTTCGTAATAAATCTCCTATATCGGTGGGTTGAAGTTCTATGATATCATCTCTTTCTAAAATTAAGTTATGTGTCTTCTCTATTAGTATTAATTCTAAGGTAGAGACATAAACTTCAGAAATATTCTGTACTGTGTCAATTTGACCACTTACATTGAAGCAGCATAAAAAAAACGCTATGTATGCGAATTTGATCATAATAAAAGGGGAGTAAAACTCCCCCTTTTTTATTTATTTGACAATTTTTTGAGCAAACGTACCTCTACTATTCGTTACACTCAGGATATAAACCCCATTATTCAAATTAGAAAAATCTAAAATGGAAACCTCATCATGAACTTGTTCTAGAATAACCGAACCATTCAAGTCTGTCAATGTTAATTCACCTTGTTCACCTTGTACTTTTAATTGATTCATAACAGGATTTGGAAAAGCACTTATTGCTAAGACCTCATTCTCAACAATCCCAAGAGGAAATGAAGTTTGAACATTATCAATTGCATAATAAGCTGGAGTTTTAATTCCATATTGAGGATCATTGTCTGTTGATTCAACTCTAATTTCGATCTTATTCACTTCGAAATTCATAGGTTGTAGGTCAACATTCAACCACTCATCTACGATATAATCTTGCGTATTGTCAGCAAATCGATAATCCGCCAAAAAAACTTCCACTGAATCTTTTTGGGTTTGAGCGTAGTCTTCACAAATGATCCAAACACGATAAAAATCTTCTCCATTTGTTCCATCTACTACACCATTTGCATCCGTTGGAGAACCAAATTGTTTTCCGTAACCATCACCATCGCGCATAGATAACGCTGCATAAGTTGTATTGGTTATTTTAAACGAGATGATTGACTCATATTGATTTTCACAAGAGATTTGACCAGTTCCATACCCTACTCCATAATTGGCTGAATTATCATATCCTACACCTGTAAACGCACTGTATTGGTTTCCCCAACCTGCCGTTGTAACATCCGTAAAATTTGAAATAGCATAACCTGACCATGACCCCCATGTAGCATCATATAAATTCGAGAAACGAACAGGGTCTGAACCTAAAAGAAAATCACCATTTCCCGTTGATCCATTATCTGCAGATTCAGGAGATAAGGTTACCGATTCAAAATCGATTAATTGTTGTGCTTGAGTAGCTGCTCCAAGCAATAGAGCTGTTGTTAATACGTAAATTTTCTTCATCGTAAAAAATTAAAAATGTAAAACGTTGAAGAAATCAGTTAAAAGAAATGATATATGCCTAGAACACATACTAAATCCGACTTTAATCTGAAGTCTTCTTTAATTATGACCTTGGCAAGTATTCTGACTCACACCATATCGATTTGACCTTCCCGTCCTTCTATGAAGACAGTGGTAATTCAAATCGACTTTAAGTGCTTACAGCTGCAGATACAGTTCTGGATTTACACCAGATTCCTTATTATTCACTACGTGAACCAAAAGTCGACACAAAGGTACGACATTTATTCAATTAACAATCGATTAAGAATTTTTGTCTAGCTTAAATGTGTACTGCAACATTATTGTTCTTGGCTGCTCAATTTTTAATGGGCGAAGCGAATAAGTTTTGTTGGCAATATTAGCACTTATTACGGCTAATTTATGTTTCTCATTTATGTTATATGAAACGCGTGCATCAAATATCCAATTTCCATGTCTATGTGAATTATAGAAATCCATATATTCGATATTCTGGATAAAAACTAGATCTTCTGTCAATTCTTCAAAATCTTGAATTACGATATCCATATTTTCAATTTTACTGAAGTATTTCACACTAAACCCAACCCCAAGTTTCTTCCAAAAAGTAAATTCGATATCTCCCTTAACATTATGTAAAAACCTATATTTTAAAATCCCTTTGGAAGGGTCAAGTGATGTTGAATTGTAGCTATATTCTTTATCATAATACACTGAATCAACCGCATAGATGTAATCAGGAGACAATGACTTTGGCACTATATAATTGTAACCTGTCATGAACATCACCTCTGTTTTCTTCCCAATTTTAGCTTTCCCAGAAAATGATGCATCAATTCCAAGTACTCTTGATTCTCCCGTATTCATAAATCTAAACCCTGCGAAATTTGAAGGATTGGATCCATCTCCCCAAAAACCAAACGTATATTCTATTGTATTCTGATACTCTTGCCAAAAACCAGCTAAATCGATGTATCCATATATTTTTCCGAGCTTAATACCTTGTTTAATCCCGACCTCAGCATTCCAACTTGTTTCCGGTTTTAAATCAGGATTCGGGAAGACACCAAAATTTCCTACTCCCGTTCTTATAAATCGTTCTGTTATCGTCGGAAAACGATAACCCTGACCGTAAGACGCTCTTAAATAAGTCTCTTGATAAAGTTTAATGCTCGTTCCTGCTCTAAAAATTGGCTTTAATGCTGTGATTGAATCATTCAATTGAAAATACTCCAATCTACCACCAACGGAAAGATTAATAATTTTCTTTACTTTCTTCTCTAATTGAGCATAACCTGAAATATTCAACAATTGATTATTAGGACTACCTGAACCGATATACATATTCGCAAAGGAATTCGTAAATGTTCCAGTTAAACCTCCAATAAAATCTAAATCACCAAGGTTCTGATACCTTTTCTGGAACATATAATCTCCATAATAAGTGGCCGCCTCATTGGATTGATTTGCTGTCATTTGGTTATTCGAATATAATAACCTTCCTCTCAAAGCATGTTTACCATTGGCTTGAGTAAAGACATTAACATAAGGGTCAACATTAAAAATAAATTGATTTTGTAAAAACACAGCTCCGGGATAGGCACGAAACAAATCAGTTGAATCTCCTAACCAAGCAAAAGCTAAATTTGACTCAGAAAGCATTACATTTCCATTGATACCATAAGTCAATCCTTTGTATTTCTTTGAACGGTAACGCAAATTAAAATTAACTCGCGCGCGTTTCGATGCCATTTGTTGTTCGTTGAAATTGGATACAGTATCTGCATTAATTGAAGCTGCTACGATTGAATCCTCTACTGGCGGACCAATATATCCATGATCATAATTAAAATTACCTCCGATTACTACATCAAGATTTCGAACCATTCTAGAATGCAAAAAATTCACACCAGAAATTAAAGGAAATTTATCGTTCCAAGCAGCTCCTTCTTGACTCGGTTTAGAATAGAAACCTGAATATAAATTAACTTTCGTTTTCGGTTTCGCTTTAGGGTAAGCTGTTCTAATATGAATAGAGCCCGACAATGCAGAGCTTCCAGATAAAACCGATGCAGCCCCTTTAATTACCTCAATTTGGTGAATATTCTCAACAGGAATAAATCCCCATTCAGGACGACCTGCATCACCTGATAGCATTGGCATATCATCCACAATAACAGCAACCTTTGACCCAACACCAAATGTAAAACCAGAACCTCCACGAATCTGAGGTTCACCATCTAAAATATTTAGCCCTGGAGTTTGATCTAAAGCGGTCTCAATACTTCGTGTATTCTTATTTTCAATGAGTTCAGGTTTAATAATTTCCATCGAAACCGTCTGATCCTCTAAGGCTTTATCAAATTTACCGACTTTAACATCTACACCTTCAATTTCTTGAACAAATGATTTCAATATAATATCATGAGTTACTGTCGTGTTTTCAATTACAAGCACATTAAACGTATCTGTAATCATTCCTGAGTAACGACAAACAATTCTACTATTCCCTACAGGAATCTCCAATTCATAATTTCCAAAATCATCTGAATGAGCGCCGATTGTAACATCTTTTCTGAAAATTATAGACGCCCCCATAATAGGTTCGCCTTTTTCATCTAAGACTTTTCCGATGACCTTTCCATCTTGACTAATTGATACGAATGATATAAATAATAACGAGATTGCCAGTAGTTGCTTCATAGTATGCATAAAAAAAGGGTCGTATAAAAATACGACCCCGAAATTAATTCTTTTTTCTTAGTTCTTCTAATTCTTAAGAATTTCGAACGTGTAGACTTTGTTATTTGCGTTTAAGTGCACAAAATAAATACCAGGTACCGCTTCAAAATTAACTTTTTTAGCAACCTCACCTGCTTGAACTGTTTGTCCTAAAGTATTGATGATTGAATAAGTTCCTTCCAAATCAGTTAACGAATTAAAATAAACTTGATTTGTAGCATTGCTCATTGCAACATTAATTCCATCATTTGTATTTTCAACAATAGAATTTGTTCCTTGGTTGTAGATTAACTCAACGTCATCAATTAACACCTCATCGTCATCATTACCTTGTCCTCCAGTTTCATTTGTAGTAAATGTCACTAAAATATAAGCATTCGTCGTTGCAGGACCTGAATAGTCAAACGCTATTGCATGACGCTCCCAATTTCCTTGTGTTGATGGATAGTTATCAATTGCAGTAGCAACAACTTCAACAGCAGATGCTGCATCTTCTGGATCACGGTAGTTGTAGTCTGTATGTAATGTAGCTTTCATTCTAGCATTACCATTCCCACCATTAGGTGTATATTTCACCCAGTAAACGATTGAATCTGGCATATCCGTTAACGGCTCAGAAAAATCTGCATTTCCAGTGATAGTGTAGTTATAGTTACTAGAACTAGTTGCATTCGTGCTTCCCATTTCAATACGTCCCAATGTTACGTTTCCGTTAGCTACAACACCAAAAATACTGTTTGCAAAAATTCGACAACTTTTAACCCCAGGCGATCCAGGTCTAACATCTGAAGATTGCTCACATTGATCACCAGCAGCACCACTCCAAGTTCCTGAAGCAGTTAAAAAACTATTCCAGTTATCTGGCTCATCATTATTTGCCCAAGACTCCATGTCTCCATTTCCAATTTGTCCTTGAGCGAAAGAATAAGCTCCAGCAAAAGTTAATACAGTAAAAAGTAATATTCTTTTCATATTGATTTGTATAAAGTTAGGTGGCAAATATATGAAATAATGAACTCAATGGAACCAATTAAATGTTAATTGGAAATGGCAGTATGATAATTCACAAGTTCCCTCACCCAACACCTGTGTTATCACTAGCGTTATTAAGGTAAACCATAATCTTTAAATTATGAAATCAGCGGATATACACAGAGTAAACAAGGCCAATTTTGTACTACGCCATTTTATAGATTTAAGTGCACGATTACTGCCTTTTTTAGATGAATTACAACGAAAAAAAGACCTTTCTTTAGAAGAATGCAATAATCGAAATAAAATAATTGATGTTTTTGAAAACTATGAATTTGAGACGAATACTTCGGAAATCTTGATCAATTCTAATATTCTTGAACTGATATGCAAGGCATTTATGGATATCACAACAACGTCGTACTTCCTACGTCCTAATCAACAAAACAAACGTTTAAACCATTTCCTAAAAGAATACAATCGCCTACAAGAGAAATGGGGGCAAATAGACGCCAATTAAATTCTCTTCACTACTTTAGTGATATGGCAAACGTAAAAGATCCAGGTCTTGGGTCAAAATATGACAAGCGTGTTGATCGTTTCATTAACGAAGACGGTTCGTACAACATTAAACGTCATGGTGGTCTTAAAGGCATTAAAGACTTTTACAAATACTTGATAGAGGTAAGTTGGTGGAAATTTTTCGGACTTGCTTTCTGTTCTTATTTATTGATTAATTTCCTTTTTGCTTTAATCTATGTTGCCATAGGTATTGATCAAATTTCAGGAGTTAATGGGGCGTATTCAGATCTTCTAAATGCCTTCTTTTTTTCTTCACAAACTTTCACTTCATTAGGATATGGAAGTCTATCTCCTTCTGGGATGTTCGCAGGCATTATATCGTCCGTTGAATCATTTATTGGATTGATAAGTATAGCTTTAATCACTGGATTATTATACGGAAGGTTCTCACGCCCCTCAAGTAAAATTATTTTCTCCAAGAATGTAATCATTCGACCTTTTGATGACGGCACCGCATTGATGTTTAAAATGGTCAATCAACGAAATTCTATTTTATTAAATACACATGTAAAAACCATTTTGATTTTAGACAAAGGAATTGGAACGGATGCATTCAATAAGGAATATCATAACCTCCCCTTACAATTAGATACAGTGAATTTCTTTCCACTAACATGGACGTTAGTGCATAAAATTGATAATAGCTCCCCTTTATTCGGAGTATCAATTGACGAAATTAAATTAAGAAATGCAGAATTAATTGCCTTGGTTGAAGCATTTGATGAAACTCACAGTCAGAGTGTAGTTGAAAAGCATTCATTTGGAAAAGATCAATGGATTGAAAACATGCAGTTTGACAAAAACTACCGAACAAATGACCATGGTCAAATTGAGCTTCACATTAACGAGTTAAACAACTTGTCTCCTTTGGATTAATGCGTATTTTTGAAGCAATGAATCCTAAACAAATAAATACTGCCAAAGAACTTCCTATTATGGAAGAGTTTTATACCATTCAGGGAGAAGGTTTCCACAGCGGTCGTGCGGCCTATTTCATTCGCATTGCGGGCTGCGATGTCGGTTGTGTTTGGTGCGATGTTAAGGAAAGTTGGACCGCGGGAGATCATCAACTCATGTCTCTGGACACGTTAGTAAATAACGTTCAAATGAGTGGGTCTGATTTCTGTGTTATCACCGGTGGAGAACCTTGTATGTATGATTTAACTGACCTTACAGCTAAACTAAAGGAGAGTAACATTGAATTAGCAATTGAAACTTCAGGTTGTTACGAATTAAAAGGTCAGATTGACTGGTACTGCTTTTCACCAAAGAAGTTTAAATCTCCGGTTGAGGATGCCTACATCAAAGCAAATGAATTAAAAGTAGTGATCAGTCACCCGTCTGATTTTGATTGGGCAGAAGGACATGCTGCAAAAGTTTCTAAAGATTGTAAACTTTATCTTCAAACAGAATGGTCAAAACGGGAACGGTTTTTGCCTTTAATCATTGAATTTGTAAAGAATCACCCAAAATGGAAAATTTCTTTGCAAACACATAAAATAATGAACATACCATGATTATGAAATATTTTTTAATTGCATTTAGTCTAATCTTCTTTGTTTCCTGCTCTACTGCACAGCACTATTCTACCAAAAGTAAAAAAGCGATAAAACTTTTTGAACAAGGGAAATTAGCTCCAACGCAATCGATAGATCAACGAACGCATACGCCAAATTATAGAGAAGGTATACGTTTAATGGAACAAGCATTAGAAAAGGACCCTAATTTTTGGGAAGCACATATGTTTGCAGGAGAAATGTGTGAATTAATTCGCGACTATCCTGCTGCAATTGACCACTACAATAAGGCATTAGCTATCAATCCTCAACCAAGTTCAACTGGGAGTACTTATTTTTACTTGGCTAACTTACAACAAGCAGTTGGCGACTACGATTCAGCAATTAAAAATATTGATCTTTTTCAAACGTTTAGAAATGCCAATCCCGACTTAGTTCAGAATTCGCATGAAATTCGTGCAAATTGTGTCTTTGCAAAAGAGTCCATGGAAAACCCGCTAAACTTTAACCCTATCAACATTGGTCCAGGTATCAACACTGCAGACCCTGAATATTTCCCTACCATTACTGTTGATGGAAAAACAATATTATTTACACGTAGAATTGAAGACGGACGCGTTGAAACACCAATTAAAGAGCAAGAAGATTTCTATGTTTCACAATTAAGTGACGCGAATATTTGGCAAACTGCAATCGCAATGCCTTCCAACGTAAATACAGTCAACAATGAAGGTGCTCCAACGATAGCAGCCGATGGTCGCTCTTTAGTTTTTGTTGC
>JBFHHS010000083.1:0-10755 GCA_041596895.1 Crocinitomicaceae bacterium
CCCAAAGACTCTGATCTTTCATCCTTAACTGGAATAATACCATTCCCATCATCGGTTACAATCAATACTAAACCCGTTGCCGAACCCTTTAATTCAATCTGAACATTGGTTGCTTCAGCATACTTCAAAATATTATTACACAATTCTTGTACAATTCTATAAAGTGATAACTGCTCACCTTTATCCAAAACAATAAAGTCTTTTTTCTTAGAGGTAAACACAAATGATATACCTCCAGATTTGTTTAATTCTGAGGTAAGAAAAATCAATGCATCGACCAACCCTAACTCTTCCAACACATGAGGAAGTAAATCATTTGAAATTCTACGCACCTTTCCAGCTGCAACTCCCAATGCTTCCATTAACTCCTTCTTTACTTCTTCGGAATCATCAATTTTTTGTGTCATAAATCGAATTGCCGTTAAAGAAGAACCAATATCATCATGTAATTCTTGTGCAATTCTTTTCTGCTCACGTTCTTTCGTATTGATCTCTGCAGCTACCAATCGTTTTTGATTTTTAAGCTCAATTTCATTGATACGTCGTTGCTTTGCGATAATCTTTCGCTGATAGAAAACAATAAAGGCTATCAACCCTAAAGCTACAGCAACCATGGTAGCAGTCCCAATATATAATACAAATTCTAATTCTTCTCTTTCAGCCATAAAAACATGGAATAATGTAATATTAGTAGTATAAATATGACGCCATGAATGTATCCGTGATAATCAATGTACTCTTCCTTTGGCATTGCAATCGCATACTCTGTAAATTTCTTCTCAAATAAAAATACAAATAAGGTGCCAGCGAAGTAGATAAAATACCCCGTAGATAACCAGAAATATGGATTTCGTTCAAAATAAACATCTTCAACATTCCTTAATAACTGTACAAAAAAGCCAACTAAAACTATAAAAATCAATATAGCTTCGACAAAACGTTGATTTGAATTGAATTCCCAAATAGACTCCCAATTTAGAACGTTAATAATCGAAAAAGCATAATAGAAAATACTCAAAGCGAGTATAGTTTTTCTCCAAGTTAAAATCTTTGCTTTTTTATAAAAAATAAATGCCACTACTCCATACTCAAGGTAACTGTACGAATGAAATATGGGAAGGTTATTCTTAGTTTCAATTGGAGCATCATAAAAATCAATGTACCACATACTCAAAAGCTCGGTAACTAATGTATAAATCATTAAATACCAAATCAATTTTTGGGGTAGAGTCAATCGTTGTAACCGGATAATCCCAATTAAAATCGGGATTATCATAAATAATACGGTTATCGAATAAATATCCAAATTAACTATTTAGGGAGTTGGGTGCACCACAATTTGACGGGCACTTCTTTCCATAATCAGCAACAAGCTCTAACATATCGTTCTCACCCGCCTCAGCCCCCACAAGGACTAGTTCTTTATTGCCATTCTTATCCAAACCGTAATAAATACGAATTCCCATACAGCCCTCTTGAGCTAAAATAGCTTCAATAATATCTTTCCCATAAAAAGCACCTTTCACATCACCTGGATTTGCGGTTCTGTAATTTGATGTTAAAGCTCCTGCATCCTCAATATTAATTGGTCCGCCTTCTGTTCCGTTAAATGACATAATTATAATTTAATTTATTGGTTAGGAATCTAAGAACGCAATTATTTCCAATTTAAACAACCCGCAATAAAAACAAGCTACATTACACTCTGTATTTCAATACTTTAAAATGAAACTATTTTAAATTTCAGGTAATTATTGCAAAACACCTGTGAAATGTTGCAAAAAGTCTGGTGAATAAAAAAAGCCTCCAGAGAGGAGGCTTAAAAAGTGGTCCCACATGGGCTCGAACCATGGACCCCCTGATTATGAGTCAGGTGCTCTAACCAGCTGAGCTATAGGACCGGTGATTTTTTCAAATCAGGTGTGCAAATATAGTATTCAAAAATTGATAATCAAACACTCATTGAAAATAAATATCTGTTGAATTTATTGTCTGAATTAGGACGTAAGCCTTCCTCTAAAAATACCCATGGTCAAAATTCCAAAAATTATCGTTGCAAAAATTAAATGACTCGTTTGAACTAAACCTGGCATATCTGCATAAGCCAATAATACACCCGACAATAATTCTAACGCAAGTACAATAACTGCTGCACGTATGAAAGTATATTTCGCCATAGCTTCATTTTTCCAAGCGATAAAGACTAAAATAACCATTACCAACCATGAAAAACTTCGATGTATATAAAATGACATACCTAATTTGTCCGTCCAACTCTCTCGACCGACCCCCATTTTTGTCAATTCATCAATCGATTCTCGAACCTGTGTACCTAAAAACATTTGATAAAAAACAATGGCAAAACTTACCCAAATCAATCCAATCATCCATTTAGGATGATTTTGAACACGTCCATAAATCGGACTAATCTTTCTAATAAAGTAAATTTGAATAGCTATGATTACCAAAGCTAAGAACATATGTATCGTAATTGTCCAAGGAACTAAGTTTGAGGCAACAACGATTGAACCGAACCAAGCCTGAACTCCCATCAGCACAAGATTGAAAAGCGCAAGCAGGATCAAGTTTCGCTTTCTATACTTTAGAATAAGCCAAATAAAACTGATAAGCATTGCATTCCCTGCTAGAAATCCGCTCAATCGATTTACATATTCCGTCCACGTTTTACGTCCATTGAAATCCTGTTCAATTCGAAGCATAGGATCATTTTTCAGCTTTTCAGCTGTTTCATTCAACCCCAAACTAGACAAAAACTTAGCAAACTTATCAATCTTAACTGCTCGTTTCTCAGAATATATGTCTTTATAATTTTCGGGTAGATTTTCATCTGTCGTTGGTGGAACCCATTCGCCAAAACATTTTGGCCAATCCGGGCACCCCATCCCACTCCCTGTAATTCGAACAAAACTTCCTGCCACAACAACCGTATAGATTAGAACGAGTGTGATCCAATTAAACCTAACAAATGCTTTTGAAAACTCCATATACAAAAGTAATCATTCGTACATTTATCCAATCAAAAATTGAATAATGAATATTTGTATCATTGGACTTGGATGGCTTGGTGAACCATTAGCAGAATCTCTTTTAAAAGGAGGGCATTCAATTTATGGATCCACACGTTCAGTCAAAAAGCAATTTGAATTTCAAAATCGTGGTATTCATACTTTCATATTTGACCTAGAACAATCTGAAAAAATACCATTAAAAGATATTGAGTCTATAGACCTATTGATAATTACAATACCTCCACTTAAACGTGAAACCCCGGATTATTACGGTGAAAAGCTCGTTGAGATAGCATCTTCATTCCCCAGTACAACAAAAATAATTTTCACGAGCTCCACGAGTGTTTATTCAAAGGCATCCGGCATTTACGGTGAACTGTCAACTAAATTAGTTGTTACATCTTCTGTTTTCAAAGCAGAATCAGCGTTAACAAAATTGCTTAAGTCACGACTTACTGTTTTGAGACTGGGTGGATTGGTTGGTGTAAATCGTCATCCTGTAAATTCAATTCAAGGAAAACAAAACATCAAAAATCCGTGTGGAATAATCAATTTTGTACACCAAAATGATGTAATACGGGCAATTCATAAGATAATTCAAGAAGATAACTTTGGAGAAATATACAACCTAGTAAATCCACATCACCCTACCCGCGAAGAGTTTTATACTGACCTCATCGAGAAAAATGGTTTACTCCCAATTGAATTCGACAACTCTAGTGATATTATTCGGAGAAAAATTAACTCCTCTAAAATCATTAATGCATTAGACTTTACTTTTACCTCGCCAATAAATACACTTAACAAATAGAAATACAACCTTTTACACTTTTTTTTGAGGTTTGGAATAACATTTGCCCTAACTTTACGTCTTATAAATAGAAATGAGGATAATTCTACTTTTATTACTGTCTTTAAATCTATTCTCTTCAAATGCTTCGCATATTGTTGGGGGGGATATATATTATGATTATTTAGGGAACAATAATTATAAGTTTTACATTTCAGTTTTTAGGGATTGCCTTTCGAATGGCGCGGCTTTCGATAGTCCATTACCACTTGCGGTTTACAATGAAAACAATCAGTTGATTCAAAACATTTCGGTACCCTACCCAGGTAGTAGCAATGTGCCGATTGTCTTCAACAACCCATGCGTTACTCCACCAACAAATATCTGCACGGAAAATGCGCTCTACACCACAATCATTAACCTTCCAGTTTCTCCTGGAGGATATAATATAACCTATCAAAGGTGTTGTAGAGGACCAAACATTTCGAATTTAATCAATCCTGATGATGCAGGCTTTACATTAACTTGTCATGTTCCAGGAGGCGCAAATGCTGTGAATAGCAGTCCAAGATTTACAAATTACCCACCACTTGTTTTATGTAATAATGCTGATCTAGTTTTTGACCACAGTGCTACAGATCCAGATGGAGACCAATTAACATACTCATTAATTACACCATTCACAGGCGCCAGTAGTGCAAATCCTGCTCCAAACCCCGCTCCTTCACCACCCTATTTCAATGTAACTTGGGCAGGAGCATTTAGCGCTGCGAACCCACTAGGACCAGGAGCTACAATAAACATAGACCCAAACACGGGACTACTTACCGCATCCCCCAATCTAACCGGCTTGTTTGTAGTAGGAATACAAGTCCAAGAATGGAGGAATGGCGTAGTAATCAACCAAACGGTTCGTGATTTTCTTTTTAATGTTTTCAATTGTCAAGTGCAATTACAAAGTATTCTACCCGATCAAGAAGATTTACCAGGTTTCGTATCGTACTGTCAAGGACTCACTGTTGAATTCGTAAACAATTCTTACGGAGGAACAAATTATGCTTGGGATTTTGGTGTACCTGGCACTAACACTGATGTAAGCTCATCTTTTGCTCCGACTTTTACCTATCCTACATCTGGAGAATACGAAGCCATGTTAGTTGTTAATCCAGGATGGCCTTGCACCGACACCGCGTATATGGATATCATTGTAAATAATGAAATGACCGTTTCATTCACATCAAATGATTCCATGTGCATTTTTGATAATAGCTTTGATTTTGTTGGAAATGCTAGCACTCCTTCCGGAACAGAATTTACTTGGGACTTTGGTCCAAATGCGAACCAAGCTACATCCACAAGCCAAAATGTAAATGATATTACTTTTTCAACAACAGGCTTTATTCCTGTTACATTGGACGCTGAATTTAGTGTTTGCCAAGCCTCCTTTACAGATTCAATCTACATTTTTCCTGAGCCTATAGCAGAGATTATTCTTCCGGCTAACATTGAATGTGAAGGCCTATCTGTTGAATTCGGAAATAACTCGCAAGAATCTATTGTTTATGCGTGGGATTTTGGTGTAACAGGCACAACTACAGATGTCAGCAGTTTAGAGGATCCGACCTTTAACTTTCCTTCCCCAGGAACATATGACGTGACGTTGATTTCTGGATCAACTCCACTGTGCGCTGACACCGTTGTTGAAACCATTACATTAAATGAAGAACTCATAGTATCTTTCACTTCAGAAGACTCCTTATGCTTCACAAACAATAGTTTTAACTTTGATGGCACAGTGAGCGGACCCCCAAATTCTGTTTTCACATGGGATTTTGGTTCAAATGCATCAATTGCAACTTCAACGGATGTCGATGTTTCAAATGTTCAATTTTCAACAACAGGATCAATTCCAATTACCTTAACAGGAACACATGATAATTGCGTCGAAAGTGTGACCAATTTGATTTATATTTATCAAGAACCAACGATTGACTTTTCAATTGCACCAGGAATTCAATGTGTGCCATTTGAAGCGCAATTCATCGATGAAAGTTTCGCCGAAACCGGGATTATTTACTCATGGGATTTTGGAGATGGCAATACATCAAACCTTCAAAACCCAACAAACACTTACACTCAAGTTGGAAATTATTCAGTTATCCTTACGATCGAAACTCTAGCGGGTTGTATCGCAACTTTAAACCTGATGCAACAGGACTTAGTGAATGTTCGACCAAATCCAACCGCAGCATTTTCTGTAAATCCGGACATTACTGATGCGTGCAATAGCTTAGTAAGCTTTAACGATGAATCAAACGGCGCTGTCGATTACCAATACATTTTTGATGATTTAGAAAACGAATCAACTGAACAGTCTCCCGAATATATATACATTACAAGTGGTACACATTATCCAACGCAAATTGTGACCAATGAATTTGGATGTAAAGACACGGTCCGTTCTCAGCTGATCATAGAACCTTATACGCTATATGCTCCAAATACTTTTACTCCGGACGGCAACATGTACAACAATACATTTTTACCAATTGCATACTTAGGAGCAGAAAGTTGGCACCTGACTATAGTAAACAGATGGGGAGAAGTTCTATTTGAAAGTTATAATATTGACGAAGGTTGGGATGGAACATCATTGAATGGACGCAAAGCTCAAGATGGAACTTACATTTGGAAACTAGAGTATAATACATGCGAACCCAGAAATCCGAATAAGATAGCCACAGGACACATTACCCTACTGAGATAATCCATCTCTTTTAATTATCGTACTTTTAGTTCTCGAAAAAACTCTAGCATATCTCAACATTACGCGATAATATCAATATTCTTAAGCACCTCACTCTTCATAGAGTTTGGAACTTAATTCAATTAAAACTGAGTTATCACCTTTCTAAGATTTCAAAAAAAGCATCGCACTCAGGCTTACCTTTTTCTCTTAGTATTGAACCGACAACGGCATGTAATTTAGGTTGTCCAGAATGTCCGAGCGGATTAAAACAGTTTACTCGTCCAACAGGGAAACTGAATGTTGAACTTCATAAAAAAATGTTGAGCCAGGTAAAAAAATCCGTGTTTTACATTAATTACTATTTCCAAGGAGAACCGTTTTTACATCCTGAATTTCTAGAACTTATTCGTGAAGCTAATCAACAGAACATTTATACGGCAACATCAACCAACGCGCATTTCATAAATGAGACGAAAGCTGAGGAAATAGTTCAATCAGGTTTAGATCGATTAATTATTTCCATTGACGGATTAACACAGGCAACTTATGAAAACTATCGTGTAAATGGTAGCTTAGAGAAAGTGATACAAGGAACCGAATATTTAATTAAAGCAAAGAAAAAACTAAAAAGTAAAACGCCTCACCTAATATTTCAATTTTTAGCTGTCAAACAAAATGAACATGAAGTTCAAGATGTATTTGCACTTGGAAAAAAAATGGGGATTGATGAGGTTAGAATTAAATCAGCACAACTTTATAATTACCAAAACGGAAATCCGCTGATGCCTGAAAATGAACAATACTCTCGTTACAAGAAACAAGCAGATGGCACGTATAAATTAAAGGTGAAAACTGGGAATCATTGTTGGAGGATGTGGTCTTCGAGTGTATTAACTTGGGATGGAAAAGTTGTACCTTGCTGTTTTGACAAGGATGCAAAACATGTCTTAGGAACAATAGAAAACATCGATTTCAATTCCATTTGGACGAGCACAAAATACAATCAATTCAGACAAGCTATATTATCGGATAGAAGTCAAATAGACATTTGCAGAAACTGCTCTGAAGGGGCTAAAGTGTGGGTGTAAAGTAACTTACGATCGAACGTTTGTATTTTAACAAAATGTTTGTCAATTGTGCTTTTTCAAATATAATCGTAGATAGCTGCCACATATTCATTAAATAGTATGATTTGCTAATCTAACCCGTTATTTTTTTGAATCAACTCTATATTCCCCTACCTTTACGGAAAGAACTATAGAACTAAACCTTTATGAAATTAATCTCCATCCTATTAGGATTTTTATGCATTCAAACTACCTTAGCTCAAGAGTTAAATGTAGCGGAATGGCAAAAAACACATCCAGAAATTCTATTTATAGAACAAGAAACGTACAACTCATTTAGTGAAGAACAACTGAATAAATTGGGACAAGACATTATTGTTTTCAATCATGAAATTCAAGAAAGTGATATTAAAAGCTTTTTGACTCAGAAAAGTTCAAAACTGCACCCAAATGCACAGTTTGATTATTCCGACCCTAATGCCGATTATATCAAGCAATGGATTGGCCTTAATAAACACATCCCGATTATTCCCCTGCAAGAGTATAATACACTTTCAATGGAAGAAAGATACAAGCTTAATGAAAAGGATGCCTTAGTATTTGATGGTGATTTTTTAACTCTAAACGACATTGAAGAATATGAAGAATCTCATTAAGACTGTAATAGCAGGGGCATTATTTTCGATGTCTACTCTAGCGCAAACTGCAGATTGCGGAGGTACACCAACGAACCTACCAATTAATACTACCTGTGTAAATTCATCATTTAATAATAATGAAAACGGAACTGGAGGATTCTCATCCTCATGTGCCAACGCAACTGACTATGAAGATGTTTGGTATACAATTACCGGAAATGGAAATACCGTGAACATAACTTTGAGTGGAACAAATCAAGATGGAGTTTTAGCAGCCTTTACTGGATGTGAAACTGGTGAAATCACTTGTTCTACTGTTCCTTCTGGCGGTACAGGAACAATTTCATTCCCAACAACTTTAGGTACTACCTACTACATCCAGGTTCAAAGACAATCAGGTAACAGCAACGATAACATGGCGGGGGATATATGTGCCACTACAGCCGCAGCAGGACCATCAAACGATGATTGTTCAGGCGCTATTTCGTTGACAGTTAACCCAGATCAAGCTTGTGGATCAACAACAGCTGGAACCGTATTAGGGGCAACAGCATCATCGCAAAGCACAACTGATTGTTTTGGAACTGAAAATGATGATGTATGGTTTTCTTTTACTGCAACAGCAACACAACACACAATTGATTTACTCAACGTAACAGGGTCAACAACTGACATGTATCATTCAGTTTGGGAAGGAACTTGCCCTGCTCTAACATTAGTGACTGGAACATGTAGTGACCCAAATAATCAAACTGTTACAGGATTAACAGTAGGTAATACATACTATATTCGAGTTAATACTTGGAGTAGTACAGCCGGTGCAACTTCATCGTTTGACATTTGTATTGGGACACCTGTGATTTTACCACCACCAGCAAATGATGAGTGTTCCGGAGCTTACCCAGTGACGGTAAATCCTGATGAATTGTGTGGTTCAACAACGGCAGGTACCGTTTTAGGAGCAACTGCTTCATCTCAAAGTACAACTGCTTGTGGCGGAACTGAAAACGACGACGTATGGTTCTCTTTTGTGGCAACCAGTACAACTCATAGTATTGACTTACTAAACATAACGGGATCTACAACTGACATGTACCATTCAGTTTGGGAGGGAACATGTCCTACTTTAACTTTGGTTGCAGGGACGTGTAGTGATCCAAATAGTCAAACAATAGGTACACTTACAATTGGAAACACCTATTATATTAGAGTAAATACATGGAGCTCCACGGCTGGTGCAACTTCTGCTTTTGATGTTTGTGTCGGAACACCACCTCCCATAACTCCACCAGGAGCCAATTCTTCATGTGTAGCACCAGATCCAATCTGTTCAGGTAGTGCAATTAACTTTACATCTACAGTAACAGGACTTGACGCCGAAGACGACATTAACCCAGGAAATCATTATGATTGCTTATTTAGTAGTCCTGATCCAACTTGGTATTATTTAGAAATCGCTTCTGGAGGAAATTTAGTTATTGATATGTCTGCAGGTTCCGATATAGATTATGCAATATGGGGTCCTTTTCCAGATCTTTTAACAGCTCAGACTAATTGCAACTCTTATGGTTTACCATTAGATTGTAGTTACTCTACTTCGGCAACCGAACAAGCAAGTGTAACGGGGACTTTAGTTGGTGAAGTTTATGTGTTACTCGTAACTAATTATGCAGGTACTGTTCAAACGATCACTATCAATGATGCCCCTTCAAATACAGCCACAACTGACTGCACAATTGTTCCGCTTCCTGTTGAGCTAACAAACTTCGATGGGCACAAACTTGAAAACGAAATCATTCTTTCTTGGACAACTGTAAGCGAATTAAGCAACGATTACTTTATCGTTGAACGTTCAGTTGATGGCAATGTTTGGGAAGCAATTGACCTAGTCAATGGTAATGGAACTACTACGCAAACTACAAATTACGAATCAATAGATCGAAACTTTAAGGGCGGAACGAATTACTATAGATTAAAGCAATTTGACTTTAATGGAACAATTCAATACTCTGATGTTATTGCCATTGTTGCGAACAATGATATCAATGTTTCGTTGGTACCGAACCCTGCGAAATCAAATTTTGTATTGAGTACAAGTGAATACTTTACGCAAGTTGACATTATCAACATGCAAGGAATTACAGTTGAATCACTAGAATTCGACTCTATTCGTAAAACAACAATTGACATTAACGCGCTATCGAAAGGAGTTTATAACGTTTATATACAAACAGATAAAGGAACTAAAGTAGAACGTCTTATCGTTATGTAATTATAGATTGATCCGAAACAAAGGGGCAGCGAATAATCGCTGCCCCTTTGTTATTTCATATCAGAAGCTACGCTATAAACTAAAAAAAGTCACCCAGTGAATGAATGACTTTTAAGTTTATGCGGCGTAAAACGCCTTTATCAGAAGCTACGCTATAAACTAAAAAAAGTCACCCAGTGAATGAATGACTTTTAAGTTTATGCGGCGTAA
>JBFHHS010000084.1:0-10708 GCA_041596895.1 Crocinitomicaceae bacterium
AGTCATTACGACACAAGATGTTCAATTGGTGCCTATTCCACCTTATTCACTTACCGTAAATGTGTATGAGTTTGGTACGTCAAATCCAATTGATGGGGCTGATGTTAAACTAGAGATGTCATTGTTAGTTACCGAGGGGCAGACGAACGCCTTGGGTGAAGAAATAATGACACTTTATTATGAAGACGTTTATAATGTGAGTGTCGGGAAATGGGGGTATGTAACTTATTGTGATCAATTAAATATTGATAATTCAACTGGGAGTATTGATGTGTATTTGAGAACAGGAATTTATGATGATTTTACCTTTGACTTTGGGTGGAGCACTTCTGGGACCGCAACAACAGGATTGTGGGAGCGAGGTGTGCCAAATACTACAAATGGGAATACTGCACCAGGTATAGATTCAAATAATGATTGCAATAATATGGCCTACGTTACAGGTAATGCGGTGTCGCTTATTCCAGATTTTGATGACGTGGATAATGGAACTGTTTCTTTAGCTTCTCCTGTAATGGATTTGACTGGTTATGCGGACCCTTATGTGAATTATGAACGTTGGTTTTATAATTTTCATGGTCCAAATCCACCACCTGATGATACCCTGGAAGTGTCGGTAAGTAACGGTTTGACTACTGTGATTATTGAACAAACGGATGGAGATGTTGCTAATTTCCATTCATGGCATGAAGTGAGTTTGCGCATTCAAGATTTTATTCCAATCACTTCAACCATGCAATTTTTCTTTAAGACGTCAGATATCAGTCCTAATATCAACATTACCGAAGCTGGGGTGGATCATTTCTTCATTGCGGAAGCAGACGAGCTCGACTTGACTGAAAAAGAAGTGAACTTAAGAGTTTATCCAAATCCGGTTGATAATCAATTGAGTGTTGAGGGTTTAGAGTCTGTTGAGCGTTTCTCTGTTTTTTCTCCAAGTGGTAGTGAAGTATTGTCGGGGGTTATTTCGAGTACGGAACAATCAATCGATGTTTCTAATTTGAATCAGGGAGTATATTTCTTAATGATTTCTTCAGAAGTAATAAAGTTTGTGAAGACAAAATAATTTAGAATTGGCCATTCTCTGATTTTGGAAAACGAATAACTATATTTGCCTATCATCTAATTAGAACACTTTGGATTTAAAATACGACATCTCAGTAGTAGTACCACTTTATAACGAAGAAGAATCGTTGCCAGAATTATATAGCTGGATTAAGCGTGTAATGGATGAGAACAAGTTTTCATTTGAAGTTGTTTTTGTAGATGATGGAAGCAAGGATAATTCTTGGAAGGTGATTGAAAAATTACATGCTCAAGATCCTAATGCGAAAGGAATCAAATTTCAACGTAACTATGGAAAGTCGGCTGCATTACAAAAAGGGTTTGAAGCTGTTTTAGGACGTGTTGTAATTACAATGGATGCAGATTTACAAGATTCTCCTGATGAGATTCCTGAGTTGTATCGAATGATTACAGAAGAAGATTTAGATGTTGTTTCTGGGTGGAAAAAGAAACGTTACGATCCAGTAACTAAGACAATTCCAACTAAGTTATATAACTGGGCGGCTAGAAGAATTACAGGAATTCATCTTCACGATTTTAATTGTGGTTTGAAGGCGTATAAGAACGTGGTAGTTAAGAGTATTGAGGTGTATGGAGATATGCATCGTTACATTCCGCCATTAGCAAAATATGCTGGTTTCAATAAGATCGGAGAGAAGGTTGTTCAACATCAAGCTCGTAAGTATGGTACAACCAAATTTGGCTTGAATCGATTTATTAATGGTCCTCTAGATTTATTGTCCGTTGCTTTTATTGGTAAGTTTGCGAAGAAACCAATGCATCTTTTTGGAGCAATCGGAATGATCATGTTTATCATCGGTTTCGGATTCTCATTCTATTTGATTATTGATAAAATTTTCATCGATCAAATGGGGAAATTGATTTCAAGTCGAACGGAATTCTATATCGCTCTTGCAGCAATGATTATGGGGGTTCAATTCTTCTTGGCCGGATTTGTTGCCGAGCTAATTGGTCGAAATTCTTCGCAACGTAATGTCTATCTTGTAGAGAAAACACTAGATGTCGATTAAAGATTGGGAAGTTGATGGTACATGGACGTTATTCCTTGATCGGGACGGCGTTATCAATGAACGTATTTTTGGTGGCTACGTTACACAGATCTCAGACTTCCATTTTCTTGATGGGGTAGAAGATGCCATTGCTACGCTTTCGAATATTTTTCATTTGACTTTTGTCGTAACCAATCAGCAAGGAATAGGTAAAGGTTTAATGACTGAACGTAACCTTTTAGAGATTCATGCTTATATGTGTGACCAAATCCATAAGAAGGGTGGTAAGATTAATAAATGTCTTTTTGCTCCAAATCTAAGAGGTGCAGAGGATGATATGAGGAAACCTAAGCCTGATATGGCCGAATTAGCACAAATGGAATACCCTCAAGTGCAATTTGATCGTTGTGTGATGGTGGGGGATACCGATTCTGACATCATGTTTGGCAAGAATCTTGGTATGAAAACTGTAAGAATTAAAACTGAAGAACCAATAGGTGTTGAAGCTGATTTAACAGTGTTAAGCTTAGTAGAGTTCTCACAAATAATAAAAGATGAAATATAATTTATTGTTCCTTTTTACTTTATTTATCTCGTTTTGCTTTGGACAATTGAATCAAGTCGATTCGCAAGGGCGTAAACAAGGAGAGTGGGGTAAACTTTATGAAGGATCGCGTGTATTTCAATATAAAGGTCAATTTAAAGATGATAAGCCTGTTGGTAAATTTGTTTACTACTACAAGTCATCGAAAGTGAAGGCCGTAATTAAGCACGAGGAAAATTCATCTCGTTCGGTAGCTTATTATTACCACGAAAATGGAGCAATGATGAGTCATGGTATTTTTAGAAATCAATTAAAAGATAGCGTTTGGATTAATTTTGGTCCCTCTCAACGTTTAAGTAATACCGAAACATATTCAAACGGGAAGTTGAATGGTAAAAAGGTAGTTTACTATGTCCCTGAAGAAATTCATGATAAAAGCCAAATTCCATCCGGAGTGTATATGTATAAGGATGATATGTTGGATGGAAAGTTTACTGAATATTTCAACGACCTTACAGTAAAAGCAACGGGACAATATGTTAATAATAAGAAAGAAGGTGTTTGGGAGCGTTTTCAGGCTAATGGCAAGATAATGACCTTAACACGCTATAAAAATGGACGACGTCACGGTTGGTGCTTGGCATATGACTCTTTTGGGAAAGAGAGCGGAAGACAGTATTTTTATATGGGAGAGTTAATTGAAGGAGATCGTTTGAAAGCTCGTATGGCTCATATGAAAGCAAATGGGATTAACCCGAACGATTAACAACCTTTTTATTTGTAACTTCGTCTTTAAGTATGATGAAGAAATCAATGCTATTTAAATTATTTGCGATTGTTACAGTGATTCTTATTTCAAGCTGTAAACAGGATCCTACACCGAAATTTCACATGGAGTATTTTGGTATGGAGCCAGGACGGTATGTAATTTATGATGTCATGGAAATTGATCATGATCAAGCATTGGCAATGCATGACACTACAATTTATCAACTTAAAACGTATTGGGGACAACCTTATATCGATAATGAAGGTCGCGATGCACGTGAGTTTATTCGGTATAAACGTGATAATCCTTCTGATCCTTGGGTGTTTTCTGATTTGTGGACAGGTATCATTGATGGAATTCGTGGTGAAATTGTAGAAGAAAATCAACGTGTTGTGAAGTTGGTTTTCGCTCCAACCTTAAATAAAGAATGGGATGCAAATGCATACAATATTTTTGATGAAATGAACTGTTATTACCGCGATATACATCAAGATACAGTATTGAATGGAATAGCGATTGATTCCACACTTGTGGTTGAACAAGCTGATTATGCTAACTTGATTGATTCCGTGCGTAAGTATGAAATGTATTCTAAAAATATAGGATTGGTCTATAAGCACTATGTCGATAATCACTACCAGTTTTCGTCGAATGAAGTGGTCGAAGGAAAGGAGATCTATTATACGTTTTATCAAACAGGTTTCGAATAATTTTCGATCCTCCCAATTTCTTCTTTAAGTTTCTAGTATCTTCGTAGTCTTATGAAGATTGCTCTTTTATCAGCGTTTTATCCTTATCGTGGTGGGATTGCCCAGTTCAGCGCGATGCTCTATCGTGCTTTAGAAACGGAACATGAAGTAAAGGCTTATACGTTTAAACGTCAGTATCCTGATTTTTTGTTTCCTGGAACCTCTCAGTTTGTAACCGATGAGGACAATCCAGACCCTATTGAGGCAGAACGTGTACTAGATACGATAAACCCTTTTTCATTTAGAACATCTTCAAGAAAGATCAATGAATTTGAACCTGATTTATTTATCGGTCAATATTGGATGACGTTTTTCGGCCCATCGATGGGAGGGGTTCATAAAAGAGTCAATAAAAATGCGAAGAGAATCAGTATTTTACACAATGTAATTCCACACGAGAAACGTTTCTTTGATAAAGGAGCGAATAATTTCTTTTTGAAGCATAATGACGGCTTTGTTGTTATGAGTGATGCCGTTTTAAAAGATTTACTCTCTTTAAAGCCGGATGCAAAATATTTACGTATTGATCACCCCGTGTATAGTCAGTTTGGCGAGAAGAAAAATCAAAATGACGCATTGAATGAACTTGGATTGGCAACAGATAAGAAATATTTATTGTTTTTTGGGTTTATTCGAAATTATAAAGGATTAGATTTATTGATTCAAGCCTTGGCCGATTTATCTCCAGATGTTCATCTGATAGTTGCTGGCGAGGTGTATGGTTCTTTTGAGAAGTATCAAGCGCTGATTGATGAATTAAATTTGAGTGATCGCATTCATTTGTTTAACCATTATATTTCTGATGATGAGGTAGGTACTTATTTCTCTGCGGCTGATGTTTGTGTCTTGCCATATAAAGGAGCAACACAAAGTGGAATTACTGCAATTTCCCATCATTTCGATTTACCAATTATCGCAACCGATGTTGGAGGATTGAAAGAGAAAACAAGACACAATGAGACCGGGTTAATCGTAAAAAGACCAGATGGACATTTAATTGCTAATGAGATAAAGCACTATTTCTCAGGCGACTTAAAGCCTGTGTTTAGTCGAAATATCATGAAGGAAAAAGCAGAGAATTCTTGGGAGAATTTCGCAACACGCATCATTGAATTTTCAAAATCACTTTAGAATCATTTAAATTGAAGTAATACTGTGAATCCCCTTGTTTTACTTGGATTCCTGAGATTCTAAAATACAAACGTATTTTCTTCACAAATAGACGGCTATTATATTGACTTTAATAAAGGTAAAGTCTATATTTGCAGGCTTATTAATTACTTAACTATTTTACGAAAATGCGTAATAAAGGATTTTTTTGGTTTTTGACGATCTTACTGACGGCTATTTGTGTTTATCAACTGTCGTTTACATTTGTTTCTAACGGTGTAGAAAAGAAAGCAGAAAAGGAAGCTCAAACTCGTGTTGATGATCTAAAGACTCAAGCTGCAGAGAACAACATGATTGCTTACTTACCGAATAACACTGAAGTTAACTTCAACGATGCGGAAGCAGAAGAGTTAGCGAAGTCAGCGTTCATCAACCAAATTTTAAAAGAAAAAGCAGAAACAGCAGTATACCCTGTTTTTGGTTCAACATTTAAGGATGTTAAAAAACGAAGTCTTGCTTTTGGGTTGGACCTTGTTGGTGGTATGAGTGTAACGTTAGAAGTTTCGGTTCCCGAACTTTTGAAAAACTACGTTCGTAACGAAAGAGATCTTAAGTTCAAGAAAGCATACGAGGCTGCAAAGCAACAGTATGGAACTGAAGGTGGAGATTTTATCTCAATCTTTATAGCAAAACATAATTCACTTAACCCAGAGACTCCATTGGTTAGTTTATTCGCTATTTCTGATATCGATGAATTAGGTATGAAGTCTACGGATGCTGAAGTTGAAGCATTTCTTAGAGATAAGGAGGCTAGTTCAATGGACGGTGTTGAGGAGATTATGAATCGTCGTATTAACCAATTCGGTGTTGCGCAACCAAACATTCAAAAAGATCCTACAAACAATAGATTGTATATCGAGTTACCTGGTGTACAAGATGAGGCAACGGTTGCTGAGAAATTACAATCAACAGCGAACTTACAGTTCTTCGAAACATATTCAATCCAAGAAATTGGAGCACAATGGCAACAAGCTGGTGTGATTTCAAGAACTGCAGAGTTAGAAGATGAGAATTTGGAAGAGGTTGTTTCCGATTCTACTATGGTTTCTGATTCTACAGATCTAGCATCAGACACAACAACTTTGGATCTAAATGATTTATCATCGTTAACAAATGATGGTCAAAAAGGATTGGCTGATTTAATGAAGCCTGCAGGTGGATTCTCTATGGGGTATTGTGCTCCTGAAGACAAAAGCGCTGTAGATGTAATCTTAAAAAGAGCGGATGTTTTAGCATTGTTTCCTGATGATGTGAAGTTCATGTGGTCTTCTGATTTAGAAAAAATCAATCTAGATACGAAAGAATTAGGTTACTTCTTGTATGCAGTTCGTGTTCCATTGAATGGAAAAGCGAGAGTAGGAGGTAGAGACATTAAAAATGCTTCTACTGGATATGACCAAAACGAAGGGAAAATTACTGTTGATCTTCAAATGACTGAAGAAGGTGGTGACAACTGGGCGCAAATGACACAAGACAATGCTGGTCGTGTAATTGCAATTACAATGGACAATGTTGTTTATAGTGCACCAAGAGTGAATGAACCAATTACTGGTGGTCGAACTCAAATTTCAGGAAGCTTTACAATTAATGAAGCGAAAGATTTATCAGGTTTACTTAACGGTGGTGCTTTACCTGCTCCATGTGTGATTAAAGAGCAAACGAAGGTAGGACCAACAATTGGTGCTGAGAATGCTTCTGCTGGTTTATTCTCTTTCGGAATCGCTTTATTACTTGTGTTTATTTACATGATTTTCTATTATGGTAAAGCGGGGATCATTGCTGATATCGCCTTATTGGCAAATATCGTATTCATCTTTGGTTCTTTAGCTTCATTTGGAGCTGTATTAACTTTGGCTGGTATCGCTGGTATCGTGTTGACAATTGGTATGGCGGTTGATGCCAACGTACTTATTTTCGAACCTGTACGTGAGGAACAAGCAGCCGGTAAAGATTTGAAAGCTTCTATTGATACAGGATTTAAGAAAGCGTTATCTTCAATTATTGATGCCAACGTTACTACTTTATTAACTGCAATCATTTTGAAGACTTTTGGTTCTGGACCAATTGAATCGTTCGCTACTACTTTAATCATCGGTATTTTTACATCGGTATTTGCTGCATTAGTAATTACTCGTTTATCTATCAACTGGTGGATGAAGTCTGGAAAAACAATCACTTTTGAAACGAAAATGACAAAAGGAGCATTCAAAAACTTCAGCTTTGACTTCGTTGGAAATCGTAAGAAATATTACATGATTTCTGGTGTCTTAATCGCTGGTGGTATTATTGCTCTAGTAACTAAAGGTCTTAATCCTAGTGTTGAGTTCTCAGGTGGTCGTACATTCGGTGTTAAGTTTGAGCAAAATGCAGGTGAAAACCTTGATTACATCAGAACAAACTTGGAATCTGTTTTTGTTGAAGAGAATGGAAAACAAGCTTCTTTAGAATTGAAAACAAAATCAAATAACTTCTACTTAGACATTACAACTAACTTCATGTTAGCGAATGAAAATGGAAACTTAGAAGTAAAAGAGAAATTACTTGCTGGTTTAGCAAAAGCTGAAGATAAGGTAGGTAAAGCAACAATCATGGAGTCTAGAGCAGTTTCTGCAACAGTTTCAAAAGAGTTAATCTCTTCTTCTATGTGGGCAATTATCCTTTCATTAGTTGTGATCTTTGCTTATATCTTATTGCGTTTTGGTAGATGGCAATATTCAACTGGTGCGATTATCGCCATGTTGCATGATGTTACTTTAGTACTTGCTGCATTTGCGATCTTCCACGGAATACTTCCTTTCAATATGGATGTGGATCAAGCATTTATCGCAGCCATCCTTACTGTAATTGGTTATTCTATTAATGATACCGTAGTTGTATTTGATAGAATACGTGAGAACTTAGGTTTACATAAGGCTGCAGATGAAAACGAGCAAATCAATATTTCATTGAACTCAACTTTATCTAGAACAATCAATACGTCGATGACAACGTTTATCGTATTACTTATCATCTTCTTATTTGGTGGTGCTGCGATTAAAGGGTTCATCTTCGCATTAATGATTGGTGTTATCGTTGGTACATATTCTTCTTTATGTATCGCAACTCCAGTATTAATTGATTTCTCTAAGAACAAATTAACAGAAGACGCGATAGCTGCTAAAGCTAAAGCTGCTGCTCTTGCTGCTGAGAAAGCTGAAATGGCTGCTCATGATGCGCAAGTATAGTAATACATTTAATTGTAAAAAAGGTCACTTCATTGAAGTGACCTTTTTTTATGCCCAACGGTAACATAGTTTTTAGCGTCTATTTAATAAAGACGGTTCTATGGTGTTACTCTTAGGTTTATTGATTTTAACAATGCTGGGAAGTAAATTCCTAGATGTTTAACTTTGATGAAATAAGGGATTGTTAGAAGTTAACTACTTCATGTTTCTTGTCTTTCCTCAAGAATAATTTTAAAATTGTTCGAGCATCTCGATCTTCAGTGATGTAATCAATGAATGTTTTCCATTTTTTTACACCTGTCTTATTGAAGTGGAATGGTGCGTAACCATAACCCCTGAGAGAACCATTTTCAACTAGAATCAAACTTTTCTCACCACGTTCCCTTCCTTTGTCAATGATATAGAATGATTCTTCCTTGAGGTTTAATTCGTCAATTACCTCCTGACAACGTTTGTTGTACTTTTCAGCCGATTCTTCTTGAACACACGCTCCAGCACATTCTTTGATTTCGTATTGAAAGCAAGATGAATTGGTTTTATATAAATCACATAGTTTTTTACATAAACGATGTGTTTCTACTAAGCGTTCCATGTAACCATTTCCTTCTTTTTTTGAAGAGAAACTTGTCAATGGTGGATCAGATATTTTTGAGGTTAATCCAACATAAAAACGAATATAGCCAGCTTCATCCATGTAGTGAAACAAGCCATAAGGGAATTTGTTTCTGCGTAATGAACGGTTGTAGATTGGTTGGTGCTGCTTAATCAATTGCGACTCGAACAACAAAGCAATCAATTCGGAACCTGTTAACTCGTATTCAATTCGAGAGATTTCCCGTTGCATTTGAATTGCTTTATTGGTTTTTGTGTTGCGCAAGTGTTGTTCTATACGTTTTTTGATATGAATACTCTTTCCAATGTAAATCAGTTGATTGACGTCATTGTAAAAGCGATATACCCCCGTCTTATTCGGAATTTCATCTAACGCATCGATGTCCAAGTTTGGATGCAATCGTTTCGGATTTAATTCTTCCTGAATGAAGGTTTCGAGATTGTTTTTATCCTTTTCATATAACATACCGAAAAGCTTCGCAGTAGCCAATGCATCTCCACCAGCTCTATGTCGACCTACCAAGGCTATTCCTAAACTCTTGGTTAACTTTCCAAGGCTATATGAATCATGTCCCGGAAGGATATATCGTGAAGATCTAACAGTACATAAATGCGGACGTCTATAATCGAATCCCAATGAACGAAATTCTGAACGTAATACACCATAATCAAATGCAACGTTATGCGCAACGAAAACACATCCCTCAGTAAATTCTACAATGTCCTTGGCAACTTCATAAAACTTTGGGGCATTTTCTACCATCGAATCACTAATACCGGTAAGATTCACGATAAATGGTGGAATCGGCATCTCAGGATTAATCAAGGTGGCATATTCATCAACAATTTCTTTGCCGTCATGTTTGTATATGGCAATTTCTGTGACCTTCGAGTTTTTCGGGCTACCTCCAGTTGTTTCTATATCGATTATTGCAAAAAGCACGGCGACAAAGATAGAAATACGAGTCAGTAAACTATGTATGTTCTGCCATTCATCATTAAAAAAATGAAATTCTTCCTAATACTTCGTTACTCGGCGTTATATGTTCTATCTTTATTCAACATTTAAGAACATTATGAATAAGAAGTCAGAGTTTAAGTTTAGAATGATCCTTGGGATTATTATTATTGGAGCTACGGTGTTTTTATCATTCCGCTATTTACTAAAAGGACCTCCATTTATCAAAGTGATGGCGATTGGTTTGGTAGCTGGCGTTTCTTATTTGGTTATAGATCATTTAATTAAAAAAAGTAAAGAAAACAAAGATGAACGATTTTAAACAACAACAAATGCCGCAATTTGATATCGATCCTAAAAAGATTGGTAAATATGTGGCTATCGGGGTAGTATCACTTATTGTAGTAGTAGTTTTGCTAATGTCATGGCAAGATGTAAACCCAGGTGAGGAAGGATTCATATATCGTCCATATGGAGGTGGTGTTGATAAAGAAGTCACTTACAATGAGGGGACAATTTTTATTGCACCTTGGAATGAAATGATAACGTACAACACGCGTCAACAGTCTAAAAATTACACGTCTGAAGTAATGGATATCAATGGTAC
>JBFHHS010000085.1:0-10686 GCA_041596895.1 Crocinitomicaceae bacterium
CAAACTTTGCTTCCTCCAACAACTTTACTTTTGCCGTCATGTACGGCTCTGTTTGAACTGGTTGCACCATTTCAAATCGTCGTTTCCCTTGAATGATAACAGTTGAGCTACCATCCGGCATTTTCAGTAATCGAACAATTTGTGCCACAGTACCAACTGAATGCAGGTCTACAAACTCAGGAGATTCTTTCTCTTGATTTTTTTGAGACACTACCCCAATGATTTTAGACCCCTTATTGGCATCTTGAATCAATTTAATGGATTTATCTCTTCCAACCGTAATAGGAATAACGACACCAGGAAAAAGTACGTTATTTCTCAATGGTAAAATAGGAAGCTCTTCAGGATAAGAAGCCTTATTCATACTTTCTTCCTCTTCCGCTGTAATCAATGGTATAAATTCTGCATCAGCATCTACATTTGATGTCAATTGCATAAAGGTTTTATCAAAAAAGTCACTCATATATATCACGCGTGCGTCAAACTGTCAGAAAAACTGCTTCCAACGCACTAAATTTTATTAATTCTAATGGATATATAGTATTTCAAACCCTATGCCAACGGGTGTCGACTGCTATTTTGTCTTATTTTTTGTCAGAAAGGTATTTTAAAATGGCAATTTCGGCATCTGTTAGCGTTTTATCACGACGAATCATCATGTTATTTGCACTTTCAATCGCCTTATTCAAATCATAACGATCTTTTCCCATCCCCCATGTAAAGGAAGGGATATGTTTTGGAGGAAATTCGGCACCAAAAACATTACTAGAAACACCTACTACAGTTGCAGTATTGAACATCGTATTAATTCCACATTTTGAATGATCTCCCATAAAAAGGCCCATGAATTGAACTTCCGTTTGATCTACATGTTCTGTTTCAAAAGAATATGTTTTGACCTTACCGTAATTATTCTTGAGATTTGAAGTGTTGGTATCCGCCCCCATATTACACCACTCACCTATCACGGAATTCCCAAGGAAGCCATCGTGACCTTTATTTGAGTATGCTTGGAAGATTACATTATTCACTTCTCCACCAACTTTGCAATGTGGTCCGAGGGTAGTAGGACCATACACTTTTGCTCCCATTTTCAATCCTGCGCTTTCACACATTGCAAATGGACCTCGTACAATACTCCCCTCCATAATCTCAGCATTTTTTCCAATATAAATCGGTCCTGCTTTCGTATTTAAGATGGAAGCCTCAACACGCGCGCCGTCCTCTAAGAAGATTAAATTAGGATCACCAATAATTGTGTTAGTTGACGATAATTGAACCGTTTGTCGAGTAGCCGTAATTAGATTAAAATCTTGAGCTAAAACTTCTCCATTTTTTTGAAACAAGTGCCAACGCTCAGAAATTTCGATTGGTGCTTCTCCCTTATATTCAACCAGCACTTCTCCAGTTCCGCTCCGAGCAACCCATGTCCCATTGTACTTCAGCTCCTCGTTTCCAGATAAACTTGCCACGGCCATAGCCATTTCTTCATTCGGAATTAAACAAGCATTCACGCAAATAGCATTACTAGCTAGTTGAAATTTATCTTGCAGGTAATCTTCGGTTTCAAATGAAATTTCTGCTTCTGGAATGAACAATTTCCAACGTTCATCATTGGTAAGAATCCCCATTCGTAAATTACCCACGGGTCTTGTTAATGTTAATGGCGCAAAAGCCAAATGTTTTTCGTTATCGTGAAGTTGAATTTTCATCCTTAGACAGTTTGTTGTTGCTTATTCGATAATGTGAGCATTACAATAAAGGTAATGAAAGCATTTAAGATGATTAATTCAAAACCGAATTTATACATCCCAAAAATCCCTGCCACTCCTTCTTCTACTCCTGGTGCACCACATGAATAATACCACAAAATGTATGTCATTCCAATGGAAAACAAACAAATAAAAGGAACGAGAACATCTTTAATCGATCGTTTGGTTAAAATTCCAAAGAAGAACAATCCAATCAATGGTCCATAAGTGAAACCTGCAAACTTCATCAATAAGCCAATGGCAGAATCTGAGGTCGTGTATTTTAACAGAATAACGACTAAAATGATCAATGCAGACATTACAACATGTACTATTTTCCGTGTCTTTTCTGTGTTATTTGATATTACCCCTTGTTGATCTAGAATTCCAGCATCAACATCTTTTATTTGCTTCAATGACTTTTCCTTAATATTCAGGAAATCTACCGAAAAGGACGTTGTTAATGACGTCAAAGCAGAATCGGCACTTGAATAAGCTGCAGCTATCAATCCAAGTAAAAACAAAACACCAATAAGCGGACCAGCACTATCACTCAATGCAATTGCGGAAAATAACAAATCTGGCTTTTCAAATTCAATGTTATTAGAACTTGCATATAAATACAGCAGGGCCCCAAGTGCAAGAAAAATCAGATTAACAACAACGAGTACAACAGCCATACTGATCATATTCTTTTGTGCATCCTTAATGTGTTTACAGCTTAAGTTTTTCTGCATCATGTCTTGATCTAACCCTGTCATTCCAATGGTTATAAACATCCCTCCAAAAAAGTGCTTTAAGAAATGATTACTCGACATAAAATCGTCAAAGAAAAAGATTTTAGCATACCCACTTTCTGAAACAGTCGACACCAATCCTTTTTGACTTGATAAATCAAGTGCATCACTAATGAACCATACGGTTAAAAGGACGCTTCCCAGCATAAATGCTGTTTGTAGGGTGTCCGTCCAAACAATTGTTTTAATTCCACCGCGATTGGTATAAATCCAAATAAGTAATACTGAAATAACGACCGTTACTTCAAATGGTATTCCCCAATCATCAAATAAAATAGACTGTAAAACATTAGCTACAAGTAGCAACCTCACTGAAGCCCCTATTATTCGAGATCCTAAAAAGAAAAATGCTCCCGTTTTGTACGACCAAAAACCAAAACGCTGTTTCAAATACTCGTAAATGGAGGTTAGATTTAATCGATAGTAGATTGGAAGCAAAACATAAGCGACAATAAAATATCCAACTAAGTACCCCAAAACAGCTTGCATATAACTGAATTGATTGCTTTCATTCCCCACCCAACCAGGAACAGAAATAAAAGTGACACCACTCAAAGACGCTCCAATCATTCCGAACGATACAATATACCAAGGCGATTTACGCTCACCTAGAAAAAACGTGTCGTTTGTGGCTTTACGAGAAGTTATGTACGAGATTGCGATGAGAACAACAAAGTAAACAACTAAAACGGTAACAATTAATGTATTTGTCATAGGTTAAAGCTAAACATAAAACAATCGGACAATTCATTTCCACAATTTATCAATCAACACTCAGAAGTGAATTAAAAGAACAAAAGTATTTCTAACTTTAAAAACACGCTATTGATTCATGCAAGAAATAAAGAAACCTATAAAAAGAAGTCGTATTCGCCAACTACTCGGAAAGGAATACTACATCCTTAAGCGGAGATACGACTGGTTGTTTAGCAAAAAACAATGGGCAAAGCAATCCACATCGGACGCTTCATTCCACCATGTTTTTAAGCATCGATCAATGATACTTCGGCCATTAAAGGACGTTGACATGTATCTTCAAGAGAACAAACGTACAAACCTTCGCATTGCAATTTCACACCTAAATAACATCCTCATACATCCGGGAGAAACATTCTCAATTTGGAAAAATGTTGGTCGCCCTGTGAAACGCAAAGGGTATTTAGAAGGACTGGTTTTAAAGCAAGGTACTATTTCAAAAGATATCGGTGGTGGATTATGCCAGTTAGGTAATTTACTCTTCTGGATTTTCGCACATAGCCCGCTCACTATTACGGAGCGTTATCGTCATGGTTTTGATGTTTTTCCCGATATTAACAGGAAGGTTCCCTTTGGTGCAGGAGCGACGCTTTCATACAATCATATCGACCTTCAAGTTAAAAACAATACCAACTCAACTTTTCAAATTAAACTTTGGCTTGATGAAACACATTTAAATGGTGAGCTATTAAGTTCTAGTGAAAACAAATCTACTTACCAGGTTGAAGAACGAAATCACATTATTAAACAACAAATATGGGGTGGATACTCCAGACATAATCAAATCATTCAAATGGAATTTTATGAGGATTCGTTAATTGAAGAGAAGATCATAGTGGAAAACCATGCGATTATGATGTACAATCCATTTTTAGAACAAAAAACGAAGTCATAGGCATTACTATTTTTATATTTATCACCACAGAATTAAATCAACTCAACAAATGTTCAAACAGATCATCATTCTTTCCACATTCGGAATCGCTTTAATTTCTTTACAAGGATGTTCTCATACTAAGCTCATTGTAAAGTCAGAATCGGGTAAAAATAAGATTAAGGAGGGCGCAACAGGAGCAATTACATTGAAAGGTGAAGCGTACCCGTTCCCAGATTGTAAATCAATCTGCAAGGACTGCGACAGCTTGTATAAATCATCGCGCTGGGAGTTTGACAAATTAGAATCTGATCAACTCGTTTTAAAACGAGTATTGGAGTTTAAGTATGATACACTTACACAAGACGAGTTTAAGGCACAACAAAGAAGTACGAGATGGGAGAATTTTGATAAGCTCATTAGCTTCAACAAAGAACCGCTGTATATTTATCAAACTCCAACTAAAATCGATACAATGACCTTAAAATTTATTGATATTGAAACGCTTACATACAGTTACAAGGACAAATGTTATAAAGGAGGACCTTTTCAAAGTATGTTCGCAAACCCGAATAAAATTAGAAAAGTTGAAATGCAAGGAGCTGAATTCAAATTAAAAGTTCCTTAGATGCACATCGAAGAGCTTAAACTTTATACACAAGACATAGAAGAACAACGTGAATTTTATGTAAACACATTAGGGTTTAAACTAATACATTCTGGTGCAAGTTCAATTTCACTTACAATCGGAAAGTCTATTTTGACATTTCAATTGACCGATCAAAAAGTAGAACAGTATCATTTCGCTTTCAATATTCCTTCGAATCAAGAAAAGGAAGCTTTGACATGGCTAAAACAACGTGTAGAAATAATCAAATTTGAAGAAAATGAAATTCAGTACTTTGACTTTTGGGATGCCCATGCAATCTACTTTTACGATGCAGACAACAACATTGTAGAATTCATTTCAAGAAAAACACTTCAATTTAATTCTTCAGAGGTATTCTCAATAAAGAGCATACTCAACATTTGTGAAATAGGTACACCAACATCTCATCTACAAAACACTAGAGAAATACTTTTAAACACAATTGGTCTAGTCCAGTACAGCGGAGATGAAACGAGATTTTCTGCAATCGGTGATGATGAAGGTTTATTTATCTGTATCAATAAAGATGTAAAGGAATATTGGTTTCCAACAAATGAAAAAGCACATGCAGAAGAATACACTGTAAACATTAAGAATCATTCAAATCGATTTTGTTTGGAATTTAAAAAAGGTCATTTAAAACTCGTTTAATTATGGAATTTCAATCTGAAATTATACTGGAAAATGAATACGTTCGACTTTCCCCTCTACAAAAATCCGACTTCAATCTATTGCTCCCATTTTCTATAAATGAGCCTGAATTATGGGAGTTTTCATTACTTCCCGGAAATGGTGAGGAAAACCTTTCAAAATACCTTGAATTGGCTTTAGAAGGAAGAAAAAATGCACATTCCTACCCATTTATCGTATTCGACAAGCGCAAAAACCAAATTGCTGGTTCTACGCGTTTTTACGATTTTCAACCTGTCCATAACACCGTGCAATTAGGATATACTTGGTATGGTGCGGAATTTCAAAAAACAGGACTGAATCGAAATTGTAAATTATTGATGTTGACCTATGCCTTTGAAACACTGAAGTTAGACCGTGTGGAATTTAGAGCCGATGCAAACAACATAAAAAGTATTGAAGCAATGAAAGCAATAGGATGCACACCAGAAGGAATTCTGAGAAGCAATTGTTCGAGTCCAACTGGTAGGCGTGACAGCATAGTATTAAGTATTTTGGCGAATGAGTGGCCTGCGGTAAAACAACAATTGATTCAAAAAATTCGCATTTAACGACCGCTGAGATAGAAGGAATGCATAAATTGTAGTGAAATTAATATTAAAACCTTAACATTTATTCTCTTCATCGTAAATTACTCCCTCTGTCAGGAACCTCAATTTGAATATGGGGTTACATTTGAATATAAAGATGAATTTTTCTTCACGCCAGATTTTGCCCCCAATGCCCAATATTCGGAATTTCATGTTTATGGACTTTACCCATTTTGTCGAATAACGAAACAAAACTGGGGAGCAGAAGTTGGTATGGGATATGAAAAAGGATTGAACTTCTTTACTCGATTCGATAAACATACTACCACCATGACCTCTATCACAATGGACCGTCTGTTTATAAATGTTAGTCCAACGTACCTTATCTATCAAAAGCCCGACAAAAAATTGGACATTCAAGTTGGACTCCGAAATTACTTCAATTTAACATCTGAAATATATGTTCCTCAAAAATCAATGCTCGACACCTGGAAACTATCTGCTCGACTCACAACAAACTATACATACAAGCTCCTCATTTTTGGAATTTTCTATGAACGAGACTTGAAAACCGATTATACATTTAAACCGAGTAATACCAATTTTGGATGTCGGTTGGGATTGCTAATATAAGATTATGAGTACAACACCGATTGATCAAAAAAAACGCATTGAAATTATTGACATTTTTCGAGGTTTAGCCATTTTCGGAATTTTCATGGTAAATATTCATGTAATGAATTGTGCGTTTCCTAATAGAGCAATGCACGAAGCACAATTTCAAGGATTTATTGATATTGCAACACTTAATGTTTTGGATCTGCTTTTTTACGGAAAATTCTTTCCAATTTTCTCATTCCTCTTTGGATTAGGAATTTCAATTCAGGTACGCAGGCAACTAGAAAAAAGAACTTTTTCCACTTTATTCTTCATCAGAAGACTCTTAGCTCTTCTGCTATTCGGAATACTTCATATCGTTTTTATTTGGTCAGGAGACGTACTTCATCTCTATGCTATTCTCGGATTAATTCTATTATTATTCATCAATCGATCAGCTAAATTCTTGTTTTTTGCGAGCATTGTAATTCTATTATTTCCTTTTTACCTTGATGTTTTCGACAGAATTATCAACTATTTCGACTACGATTTCATGAAGCCACTAACAAGCATATCACATGAAGTACTCATAGACACATATCGAAATGGAAGCTACTTTAGTATCCTGGATATTCGTCTAAAAGAATATCAGAGCGCTACGGAAATTTTATGGTTGATACTCGCTCCAACCGCTTTCTCTATGGTATTTCTTGGAGCTTCTGTTGAAAAAAGCGGAATATTAAACAACATTCCAGCGTTTATTCAAAAGACAAAGATTAAAGTATTGGTGTTATTTATTTTGGCGGTTGGCTATCATTATTTCTCCATGTACTTAATGTCAACGTTTGAAACTCCACCTGGAAGAATTCTTCGCTATTTCATCGTATACCCATATATTATATCAGATGTTATTATTGCACTTTCAATTGTATGGTTCGTTGCTTATGGTTATCAGTACAAACTTGGACAAAAAATTCTTGCACCTTTAAGACATGTTGGACAAATGGCGTTCACAAACTATATAATGCAAAGCATTCTTGGACTCATTATCTTTAGTTCTTTGGGTTTTGCTTTTTATGAAAAAGGTAGTCCATCTGTACTTATTCTAATCGTTGCTTGCATATACATATCACAAATTGTACTCAGTAAAATCTGGCTGAAATATTATTATTTTGGTCCATTAGAATGGCTTTGGAGATGCATCTCTTATGTAAAATTAATGCCAATGCGCCGTAAATAAGATTTATCACATTCAATTTTGTTACTTTCGTGAAAAGACGAATTATATAAACAACTATTTAACTCAAAAGAACATGGATATCGTTTTTCAACTTGCCCTTATTATTGTACCAGCGGGAGCTGTGTTAATGACAGCAATCTTTTTTATGCGCAAAATAGGAGAACGAGATATGCGCTCGATTCAATTAGAGTTAAAGAAAGAGCGTCAATCCTTCTTTTTACCAAATCGTGTGGACGCCTATCAACGTGCGGTTTTATTAATGGAACGCATCCATCCTAACAGTTTAGTGATGCGCCACAACAACCCAGGACTTCCTGCGGCAGCTATGCAAGTAACATTATTGGACTCAATTCGAAGTGAATATGAACACAACATGGCTCAGCAAATATTCATTTCGAAAGAATCGTGGGATTTAGTGAAGAAGGCTAAAGATGAAACGATAAGAATCATTCACCTTGCAGGCCAGCAGATGGACGCCACTTCATTATCTATGGATTTATCTTCTAAAATCTTTGAAATTTGTGGAGAGGTTGGTGTTTTACCCACAGAAATTGCGGTAGACGTACTTAAAAAGGAACTACAAGGCTTATTTTAAATCAATTATATGATCCTTGATTTTGATTTGCTCCCCAGCACGTAATTTCGCACGACGTCGTGTTTCAACTTCACCATCTCGAATTACCATTTCAGAATCTACGATCATTTTTGCATGCCCACCAGTTTGAGCCATTCCAATCGCTTTTAACAATTGCATCAATTCAATATACTCTCCATCAATCTTAAACTCTTCGTGCATTTGTATAATATTTATATAACTCATCTGCAGCTTGGAAGGAAGTAATTTCGCCTTCAATAACTCGATGCTCAATCTTTTTTAATTGAACTATCATTTCTGCGTCTAAGAAAAAATCATTAATAATCAATTCCTTTAAGGTTTCTGACAACCATTTTTTATCCTGACTTCTTCGATTGGATTGAAACCAACCATTCGAATAAACGTGTGAGCGAAAATCTTCAATTACATCTAAAACGTTTGTAATATTCGATTTTTCTATAGCGCTACACGTAAACACTTGCGGAATCCACTTGTTTTTATTCGCTGGAAATAAATGTAGTGCATTCTTATACTCTCGCGCAGCTAATTTTGCACGCTGTTTATTATCCCCATCTGCTTTCGTAATAACTAAAGCATCTGCCATTTCCATGATTCCCTTCTTAATACCTTGAAGTTCATCTCCTGCTCCAGAAAGCATAAGCAGTAAGAAAAAATCCACCATTGACTTTACAACGGTTTCAGACTGCCCCACTCCTACCGTTTCTATCAAAATAAAATCATATCCAGCTGCTTCGCACAACAAAATACTCTCCCTTGTTTTTCTAGCAACACCACCTAGGGTGTCCCCGGCTGGTGAAGGACGAATAAACACTTCTTTCTGTGCAGACAATTCATTCATTCGTGTTTTATCTCCTAAAATACTCCCTCCAGAAACTGAACTTGATGGATCAACTGCCAAAACAGCAACTTTATAACCGCGCTCAATTAATAGCATTCCAAAAGACTCTATAAAAGTACTCTTACCAACTCCTGGAACACCAGTAATCCCAACGCGGATTGACTTTCCAGAAAGTGGTAAACATTTTTGAATTAATAAATCTGCATTTTTTCGTTGCTCTTTATTTTTACTCTCAATTAGGGTTATCCCTGAACTCAATGCACTCAAATCACCTTGTTCAATTCCTGTAAATAAGAAATCAGGGTTCATACGTTCTCGCTGCTCCTTCTTCTTATTAATCCAATTTTTTAAGTTTTTTTCGTCCATATCAATTCAGGTTATAAAGATACATTATTGAATTTGAAATCCAGAAAAATTAAAAAGTTTAACCTTTTTTGATTTTTGTTAAACAAAATGTCACTATATTTACCGTATGAAACGAATTGGAATCATTGGAGCAGGACTTTCTAGCCTATACTCTGCTTGCTATTTAGCAAAGAACGGACACCATGTTGAAGTGTTTGACAAAAACACAATGCCTGGAGGTAGATCACAATATTTCAAAGCTGAAGGCTTTACATTTGACATGGGACCATCTTGGTACTGGATGCCAGATGTTGTTGACCGAATGTTCGCAGACTTAGGAGAGAAACGCCAAGATTATTTTAAACTGACTCGATTGGATCCAGCTTACCAAGTGTTCTGGAAGGATAAAACATCTACTCTTATTCCATCTAAACACTCAGAGTTAATTGCCCTTTTTGATTCATTCGAAGATAAGGGCGGTGATAAACTTCAAAAATTCTTAGACGATGCGAAAATAAAATACGATATCGCAATGGGATCGTTTATTGAGAATCCAGGCATCAAACTAAATGAATTACTTAAATTGAGTATTCTTCGAGATGCTTTAAAACTAGACGTCTTCAAATCAGTTGAAAAGGATATTGCAAAGCGTTTTACATCAGACAAAGCAAGGGATATCTTAAACTTTCCTGTCATATTCTTAGGTGAACGTCCGGATAAAATTCCTGCCATGTACACTCTAATGAATTATGCAGATCTAGAACTTGGCACATGGTATCCAGATGGAGGAATGAATACACTTGCTGCTTCCCTTGAGAAAATTGCAAAAGAAAACGGTGCTATATTTCACTACAAATCGAGCGTTGAAGAAATAACCGTGGACAACAACTTAGCCAGTGGTTTGAAAATTAATGGTAAGGTTGAAAAATTTGATAAAATAATAGCTGGAGCAGATTACAATCATGTAGAGCAAAAATTGCTTCCTCAAAAATACAGAAGGTAC
>JBFHHS010000086.1:0-10591 GCA_041596895.1 Crocinitomicaceae bacterium
AAACCTGGCGTCCTAACCACTAGACGAATGGGCCGTTTTAAATTGTTATTCCCGTGTTTGGGAGTGCAAATATAAAGTGAAATTCTGTAATTGCAAACAGAAAAGATTTTTTTTTTAAAATATTTTTGAGTCGTCAGAATTAAACTTAAAACCAAGTGATTTTCCAGTAGACAATTGGAGGTCCGAGCTAATGGCTTGAACTTGTCCCAAAGAAACTTCTTTAACCAATTCGTACGGAGGTGTAATTAAATCAAAATCAATTGCATGCATTATAGTCGTCTGAATAATATGACGAATAACACTGTCTGAAATATAGCCGTTTTCTAAGTCTCTAAACAAGAATCCGAGCTGTCCCTTCCCTTCCACCATAAAATGATGATCATGATTCATAAAAATTCTACCAATCAAGTATCCAGCATCATTTAAACGGTTTTTTTCATACGATTCAGCCAAGAAGTTGTAGATGTTAATCATACCAAAATAACCATTTGCTCCATTCGACTGAAGGTATTCTGTCTTCCATAACGGATTATCATCTGGTAATCTGAATACATTAGTATGCAATTGAAATACCAGTGCATCTGAACCAATAAACAATCTAAAAACGTGATCTCCTTTCTCTTCGTATCTTAAACGTATACGTTTATCACTGATTGATTTTTGAATTTCAGCAATCTCATCCTGAACAATTCGTTTAAAAGAAGCCAACACTTCTTCTGAATAGTCAGCAATATCTTGTTTCATGGCAGCTTTATTAACCAAAAGGTCAATAATACTCGCTCTTTTTTCTTCTTTCTTCATCTTAATATGCTTTAGCAAAAACAACACGACCTGCAGACTTCGCTCCAGTCACCATGCAAACGCCCTCCTCTTCTTTTCTATCTAAAGGAATACAACGAATTGTTGCTTTTGTTTCATCTTTGATTTTCTGTTCTGTTTCTTTGGTACCATCCCAGTGAGCTAAGAAGAAACCACCTTCTGTTTCTATTTTCGTTTTGAATTCTTCGTAAGAATCAATTTCTTGTGTCTTTTCTTCTTTATATTTTGACGCTCTATTAAACAAGTTCTCTTGGATTTCATTCAATAGGTTTTCAATATATACATCAACCCCATCAAATGAAACAACTTCTTTTGTTTTCTCGTCACGACGTGCAACTTCGATATTTCCATTTTCAAAATCCCTCATTCCCATTGCTAATCGCACTGGAACTCCTTTTGCTTCATATTCAGCGAACTTCCAACCTGGTCTTCGGTTATCATCATCGTCAAACTTGAATGAAATGCCTTTGGCTTTTAGTTTTGCCCCGAGTTCATTGATTCTTTCAGAGATCTTTGCCAAATCTTCTTCATTCTTGCATATAGGAACAGCGACTACCTGTATTGGTGCTAATGCTGGAGGCAGTACCAATCCTTCGTCATCCGAATGTGTCATAATTAATGCACCCATCAAACGTGTGGATACTCCCCAAGAAGTTGCCCAGACATAATCTTGCTTTCCTTCTTTATCTGCAAATTTCACCTCAAAGGCCTTAGCGAAATTTTGACCCAAGAAATGAGAAGTTCCTGCCTGTAACGCTTTACCATCCTGCATCATTGCTTCAATACAGTATGTATCATCGGCACCAGCAAAACGCTCACTTTCAGTTTTAACCCCCTGAATTACTGGCATTGCCATAAATTCTTGAGCAAAACGCGCATAGATTCCATTCATTTGAACTGTTTCCGAAATCGCTTCTTGTCTTGTGGCATGAGCAGTATGTCCTTCTTGCCATAAAAACTCTGCTGTTCTCAAAAACAAACGTGTTCTCATTTCCCAACGGACTACATTAGCCCATTGATTAATTAATATCGGTAAATCTCTGTATGATTGAATCCACCCTCTGTATGTATTCCAGATAATCGCCTCAGAAGTTGGACGAACGATGAGTTCTTCCTCCAGTTTTGCCTTAGGATCAACAATTAATTTAGTAGGGTCATTTGGGTCAGTCATTAAACGGTGGTGCGTAACTACAGCACATTCCTTTGCGAAACCTTCCGCATTTTTCTCTTCTGCTTCAAATAGACTTTTAGGGACAAATAAAGGGAAATATGCATTTTGATGCCCGGTCTCCTTAAACATAATGTCCAATTGAGCTTGGATTTTTTCCCAAATGGCAAATCCATAAGGTTTAATCACCATACACCCGCGAACACCAGAATTTTCAGCTAAATCAGCTCGAGCTATAGTCTCATTATACCATTTTGAATAATCTTCTGCTCTTGTAGTATGCTTTGTTGCCATTATCTATTCGTTTGAATCGTTATTTTATCGATTGCAAAAATAGGAAATTCAACGAGTAAAAGAAATAAACTAAGCCTTAATAGAGTCTTGAATTACCTTTTCAAAACTCACCTTCTGAATCTTACTTTTCACCCAAGCTTCAATATTGAAATATTCCAATGCTACACGTTCATTATGATCTTTTAGCAGACGCGAAATATCTTGATTTAATTTCTCGAAAATTTCAATTCGATTTACTTCAACTGGCGTTTTAGATAATTTACGAATCTGTTTAATGCATGCGTTTTCAATTTCGTAATTGCGCTCCTGTTTGTTTAAGTAACGACTGGTCGACTTTACAACATACTCTAAAAAGTCATAATTCCCAAGTTCATAGTGAATTACAAGGTTGAACAATCGAGCAAAACTGTAGATATCCTGTCTTAAATTTTGTTCGTTATCGTTGAGCACATCATTTAAATAAGTTAGCGCACGTTTAAAATCACCTATACCGAAACAACTGTATGCTTTATTATAAGTCAGAAGTAATTCCATTTCTTTACTAATCTTGCCTTTATACGCTTCTTGTTGTTTCTCAATTTCTGGAATTAAATCAACACTCTTTTGAAACTCCCCTTTTGCGTGAAGCAATACAAGTTCTTGGTTATAAGAATTTGCAAAAATTCGAACAGAAACATCCACAGATTTAAACCCTTTCTTAGATTGTAGAGCACGTATATCCGTGATTAATTTTGATGCCTGATCAAATTCCTGATTATCAATATGACAACGAAGTAAATGAAATAAAGTCATTGCATAACGAGCGCCGGTATCAGATTTAATATGAGGATTGTTGTCTAAGATTTCCCTTGTTCGATTAAAGAACTGGAAACTGTCTTCATAATTTCTATTTGTAGCTGCACATAATCCTTTAATGTAGTAGCAAATGGATGCTGCTTTAGTAGATAAGGCAGTGTTCTTTCCTTTTATTAAGTGGTAATTCGCGATCCCTTCAACAATTTTTCGCTCAGCTTCATTTCGAGTAAAACCACCAGATCTAAATATCAAATTGATTTTAGAATATATAATCGTGTACTCCGCTAAATTTCGAAGCTTGGCGATAACCATTTCCTCTTCTTCTATAAGCATATCTAAATCGATATTAAAAACTCCAGATTCATATGCTGAATCCAACAATTTCTTCTCCCAATTGATTAGTTCGAACCAGTAATAGAATTTCTCATATTTCTGTGCAGTTTGCTTTGCACGTCCCACAAATTTCTCACACTCACGATACAATGCTTTATTGTATAGGATTTCAACATTTTTAATCTCTTGCTTTAACGTACTATTTACCGACTGTTCGCTATAATAAGAACGCAAGCTTTTTAAAATCAACTTATACAAGTGGTTTTTCTCTGAAGGAAGATGTTTAATAAATGTTTCGTTTTCAAACACTTTCTTGAGCTCTTGCTCATCATATTCACTCTGCTTTTCGATGTAATCAAAAATCTTTAAATAATTCTTTTCACCTGATTGCAATGAGGATGAAAGCTTAAAAAATCGTTTCTCTGACTTAGTAAGAGACTTAATAAGTTTAAAAAGTTCTGTAGATGGTTTCATACTGTTTGAGTTTCAAGTCTAGTTTAGGCCCGTAATTTACAAATAAGAATAAAATAATTTACAATTATTATTGATTTAATATTTAAAGTGGTAAATCCGTTTACTAAACGGTTATATTGATGCATTCGGGTATTCCTAAGTGTACTAAACCAGAGGTAAGATTACAAGAAAGGCCTTGGTTTCCCAAAGCCTTTCACAAACAACAACAAACTAAAAACCTCAAATAATGTCTTCACACATTACCTAAAGGTTACTCTTTCTCCTTCAGCAAGTGTTTCATTGCTGTTAGAAATCTTATTTAATCTTCTTAATGATTTAATATTTGTGGCATTATCTTGAGAGACATCAATTAACGACATTGGACGTGTTAATGTAATTACCTCCTTTTTAAATAACTTTCTTCTTCTTTTAGGTTGTATGTAGATTACATCACCTGCTTTTAATACATCTTTCTCTTTATTGAAACTATTGTAACGATAAAGTTGAGATAGCTTAAGTCCAAATTCTTTTGAGATAGCATAGAATGTATCTCCTTTCTTAGCAATCACGAACTTTACACCTTGAGTATGTGTTTGCACTTTGTGAGAATTTGATTTCTGAGCAAAAACCTCCATCGGAGCTACGACTTGTTCTTCTATCTCATTCTTTTTATTTCGTTTGATTTTATCTTCTTTAATGATTTTTGATTTTCGTCTTATCTCTGGTTTCGAGTATGAATCATATCTATCTAACCCTAAATCCTCAATGATATCAATTAATAATTGAGGGTATTTTGGATTAGTTGCATACCCTGCTTTTTTCAACCCTTTAGCCCATGACTTATAATCATCTGTTTCGTACTCAAATAAAAATGCGTAGCGATTATATTTCTTTAAAAACTCGCTGTGATCAGTGTAGGATTCTTCTACAGACTTATAAACTCGGAAACATTCATTTTTCTTATCATCATCAAGATACATCTCCTTCCCTTTCCATCCATGACACTTTATACCAAAATGATTTTTCCCTTTAACAGCTAATTCTGAATTCCCACTAGCACTCTCTAATATTGCTTGCGCCAAAGTAATACTTGCCGGGATATTAAATTGAGCCATTTGCTCTACTGCAACAGAACTCCATGTTTCTGTATATTGATCTTTTGAAATCTTTGAATTGTTATTAGCCAAAGTTGAAGACGCTAATAAAATTCCGATTGAAATTGTTAATACTTTCATATTGTTTGTTGTTGTGACTTTTATTACGAGGAAGTTCCTCTTAGGTTACATAAATTGTTAATAACCTGCCAAAAACATGTTGATAACTCTATAAAACACTCAAATTCAGACTTTTTGACATTACACAATATTGATTCATGACAAAATTTCAGTTCTTTTGAGTGAAAAACCAAATGGTGTAATCTTTGTCGCAAAACAAACAACATTAAAACAATTAAAATGGACCAAGAAAAGTTGACAATAAAAACACAAGAAGTGTTGCAAAAAGCTCAGCAATTGGCACAGGAAAACCAGAACCAAACAATTGATACGGGGCACACATTAAAAGCGATTTTAGACAAAGATAAAGACGTTACCCCTTATTTACTTGGTAAACTTTCTGTTCAAATTGATGCACTTTCAAGTGCGTTAGATAGAATTATAGAGGGGTACCCTAAGGTAACTGGTGGACAGCAATATATGTCTAATGAATTAAACAAAGTAATCAATTTATCATTTGATAATCTAAGCTTGTTTAAAGATGAATTTGTTTCAGTAGAGATTCTCCTCTACTCATTACTGGATTCGAAAGATGCTATAGGCCAATTACTGAAAGATAACGGAATAACAAAGAATAATTTAAAAGAACAAATCATGGATTTAAGAAATGGAGAATCGGTGACTTCAAATAATCAAGAAGGGACATATAAGTCCTTAGAAAAATACGCTAAAAATCTAAATCAATTGGCAGAGTCAGGTAAACTTGACCCGGTAATTGGAAGGGATGATGAAATAAGACGTGTTCTTCAAATTCTTACTCGAAGAACAAAGAATAACCCAATATTAATAGGTGAACCTGGTGTTGGGAAAACGGCCATAGCGGAAGGTATTGCTCATCGAATCATTGAAGGTGATGTACCTGAAAATCTAAAGTCAAAAATTGTATACTCCCTCGATATGGGAGCATTAATTGCCGGGGCTAAGTATAAAGGAGAATTTGAAGAACGCTTAAAAGCCGTAGTTAAAGAGGTGGTAAAGGCTGATGGAGAAATCATACTTTTCATTGATGAAATTCATACATTAGTTGGTGCTGGCGGTGGCGGTGAAGGTGCAATGGATGCTGCCAACATTTTGAAGCCTGCGTTAGCACGTGGAGAACTAAGAGCTGTTGGTGCAACAACTTTAAATGAATATCAAAAGTATTTTGAAAAAGATAAAGCGCTTGTACGTCGTTTTCAAACCGTACTTGTTGATGAACCTTCAACTGAAGATGCCATTTCAATATTGAGAGGGATTAAAGACAAATACGAGAATCATCATAAGGTAATGATTAAAGATGCAGCGATTATAAGTGCTGTAGAGTTATCTCAACGCTATATAACTGATCGTTCATTGCCAGACAAAGCCATCGATTTAATAGACGAAGCTGCCTCTAAAATTCGAATGGAGATCAATTCAAAACCGGAAGAACTTGACGAGATTGAACGTAAAATCCTTCAACTAGAAATTGAGAAAGCAGCAATCACTCGTGAAAACGATAAGGTTAAATTAGAGGCACTGGAAAAAGACTTGGCCGATCTGTCTGAACAACGCGATTCATTTAAAGCGAAGTGGCAAGCAGAAAAAGACATTGTTGACGCAATTCAACAAGCTAAGGAAGATATCGAACAATTCAAATTAGAAGCTGAGCAAGCTGAGCGTGCAGGTGATTATGGTCTGGTCGCTGAGATTAGATATGGAAAAATTAAAAAGGCTGAAGAAACAGTTGATTCTTCTAAAGCGAAACTAGCCGAATTACAAGCAGACTCTAAGATGATTAAGGAAGAGGTGGATTCTGAAGAGATTGCAGAAGTTGTGTCGAAGTGGACAGGAATACCAGTTAGCAAAATGATTGAAAGTGAAAAGGCGAAACTACTGAAGCTAGAAGAAGAACTATCAAAACGTGTTGTTGGTCAACATGAGGCTATTGAAGCCATTTCAGATGCTGTAAGGAGATCTCGCGCCGGCTTACAAGACATGAAGAAGCCAATCGGTTCTTTCATATTCCTTGGTACAACGGGGGTAGGTAAAACAGAATTAGCAAAAGCATTAGCTGACTACCTATTTAACGATGAAAACTCAATGACGAGAATCGATATGAGTGAATATCAAGAGAAACACTCAGTGAGTAGATTGGTAGGAGCTCCTCCAGGATATGTTGGTTACGATGAAGGTGGACAATTAACAGAAGCTGTTCGCAGAAAACCCTACTCTATCATCTTGTTAGACGAGATAGAGAAAGCGCATCCAGATGTATTCAATGTATTGCTTCAAGTGTTAGATGACGGAAGGTTGACGGATAATAAAGGTAGAATGGTTAACTTCAAGAATACGATTATTATCATGACTTCAAATCTAGGTTCTCAACTTATTCATGAACGTTTTGACAATATTTCTGACGCGGAATTTGAGAATGCTACTGAAAAAGCTAAGATGGATGTCATGGAGTTATTAAAACAAACAATTCGACCTGAGTTCTTGAATAGAATTGATGAAACAATCATGTTTACTCCTCTTACAATGGATAATGTCAAAGCTATCGTTAGAATTCAATTAAATGAGTTAACTGAAAAATTGAAAGCACAAGGTGTTCATTTAGTGGTTAAAGAGGATGCTTTTGACTGGATAGCAACAGCAGGATACGACCCATTTTTTGGTGCTAGACCTGTTAAGCGAGTGATTCAAAAGAATGTAATGAATGAATTGTCTAAGTCGATTTTATCAGATTCAATTGATCTTACTAAAAATGTAATTATGGATCTATTTGACGATAAAATAGTCTTTAGAAAACCAATTACTGAAGAGGAAGAAATAATACTTTCATAATAGAGCGATAGCATTTCGAATATTAGTTAACAATAAGTCGAACGGGATTTTCTCGTTCGACTTATTTATTTAAACTCATTTATTAGAAAAAGATTAGCTTTACCTTGTGAAAATCACAAAAATCATATTAAACATAATCATTGCCTTATCACTGGCCGCAGTTGGCTATTTGTATAAGGAAATTACAACGGTTTCATATGACTGGTTAGGTGCTGGAAAAACATTTTTTATTCTTATTTGCATCATAACAAGCATCATTCTTTTACGATTCTCTATAGTGAAAGACCTGAAATCAAACGGAATAAATATCGTTTTAGCGATTTGTTCAGTACTTGTTTCCATTTACCTCACAAAACACGTTGATTCAATCTTTAAAACATTGAATTTTTTACTCTTAGCATTCTTGATACAGGGCACATGGAGCTTGTGGATTAAATTGTTCGTGCAAAGAGCAAAGTCCATTGAGAAAATTGCGTTTTTTGTTGGTCCTACATTATTAAGCGTAGCTATTCTGACTGAATGGGGAACTTACTTTTCCTCTATTTTAATCGGTATTTCCTTGTTGACGCTAACAATAATTAGTTTAATACTTTTATTTCGAAAAGAACCTATTTAACAAATGTGCCGAAACCGTGCAGGCGTTTCGACCAGTATTCAGATTTGTCAATCTCCGTTAAAATAATACCTTGACTTGAACTTGAATGAATCATGGTCAGTGGTTCACCTTTCTCGGAAACAATCATTCCCACATGTGAAATCCCTGCTCCATTACTAAAGAAAACCAAATCACCCTTTCGAACATTTTTACGTTTTACTTTTTGACTTTCATTGTATTGATCTTCAGATCTACGTGGTAAAGTTAGTCCTGATTCCGACATCACATAACCTGTAAATCCACTACAGTCAAATCCTGAAGGAGTATTTCCTGCCCAAACATAAGGTGTTCCAATGTGTTTTTTTGCTGTATGGACAAGAACCGCTCTTAAATCACTTGCATCTGGAGTCTCAATAGATTCATTTTCAATCAATTCTTCTGTTACTTGCCCCGGTAAGACCACATCTGGTAAGTCATCAAACATAATCACCATTAAAGCCTGAACTTCTTCAAAGTCCTTTTGCTCTCCCATCCGTTTCAAGTCTGAAGCCCATGTAGTCATGTCATTTTTTACCCAAGCCAATTCAAACATGTGCGCATTAAAAATGGCCTCTGAATGTTCAGATTCTTTAATTGACAGAAATAACTCTTTAGCTTCTGTTAAGGCGTTTGGATGGCGATCATTCCAAAAACTATTCTGCGCTAGTTGAATAGTACTTAAACTTCGATAATATGATGGAAGCATTGAGTAATCGTATTCAGGTTTATCTAAAAGTCGTCCGGATTTACGATACACTTTTTTATAATGACGTTGCGAAAAAAGCATTTCCAATTTATCAAACTTCGGAACTTGTGCTTGTACATTAGAACCAATCAAAACTACGGTAAATAATAGAATCAGCTTTTTCATAGGAATTTTATCTAATACGAAGTAACAAATATTAGACCTATCATTTAAGATGCGGTGTAAATTCATTCCACATTCCATTGTTTATTTCAATTTACAATAGGATTAACATAATTTGTATAATTTGTATCTTCACAAATCGTTTTAAAAAACGTTATTTATCTGTAGGCATCATTTTTGCCTAAAAAGCATTAAAATCAAGAATTATGAAAATCTATATCTCTATCATATCACTTTTTATCGTTAGTTCGACATTCGCTCAACAAGATGATAAAGTTGCTTCAGTGCGAAAGTTTAATGAAGTAATGACCTACGTTAACAACATGTATGTGGATGACGTTCAAAATGAAATGTTAACTGATGCTGCCATTGTTGCTTTGATGGAAAAATTAGATCCGCATTCAACTTACATTTCAAAAGAAGATGTTGATGATGCAAATGAACGCATCAATGGTAATTTTGTTGGGATTGGAATTCGTTTTCAAATTCTTAAAGATACACTGAATGTGGTTGCTACAATACCAGGAGGACCTTCTGAAAAATTAGGGATTTTAGCCGGAGATAAAATTGTAATGATTGAAGAAGAATCTGTTGCAGGTGTAGGCTTGAAAAACAGTCAGGTAAGAGAGAAACTTTTAGGCGATAAAGGAACAAAGGTGAGTGTTAGTATAAAACGGAAAAACAAACCTACCCCACTCGACTTTACAATTACACGCGATGTTATTCCAGTCAACTCAGTTGACGCAGCGTACATGCTTACAGAAGAAACAGGATATATCAAATTGAATACATTCTCAAGAAGTTCGCATGAAGAAGTAGTTGAAGGGATTAAAAAATTAAAGAAATTAGGAATGAAAAACCTAATCTTCGATCTGCAAGGAAATGGAGGAGGATTGCTTTATGCTGCCAAATATTTAGGGGATGAGTTCTTATCAGATGATAAATTAATTGTCTACTCAGAAGGACGTGCGCAGCCTAGAATGGATCTAAATTCTGAAGAAAAAGGACTTTGGGAAAAGGGGCGTTTAATTCTTTTAACAGATGAGTATTCTGCCAGTGCAAGTGAAATTCTTTCAGGTGCTGTTCAGGACTGGGATCGTGGTTTGGTTGTAGGGAGACGTACTTACGGAAAAGGATTGGTGCAACGT
>JBFHHS010000087.1:0-10442 GCA_041596895.1 Crocinitomicaceae bacterium
ATACATGGCAATTAATTGAATTAAGATCTCAATCGTTCTCGGGTGATTTAGCTCAATACTACTTAGAAGAAATTGAATTGAAAAAACAACTCGACACTATCATTAATCAAAAAGATATTCAATCTTATTACGATTCGCATAAGGAAGAATTTATATTACATGATTACATTGTAAAGGCTTTATATTTGAAAATTCCAAATGGACTCGACTTCAAGTCAGAAGATGTACATTTAAATTACCTGTTAAAAAATGATAAAGACCTCTCAGAACTAAATTCTTATGCTAAACTTTACGCAGAGAATTATTATTTCAATGATTCCACATGGATTTATTTTGAAGAGTTAACGAAAGACATACCTGTTGGAAAATTTAATATTGATAATATCGTTCTTAATAGAACAAAAACATATTTCTCAGATGATAGTTTCACCTATTTTCTGAACATTATAGATTACAAACTTAAGGATGAAGCACCGCCTGTAGAATTTCTTTCGAATGAGATCAGAAGTCGAATCGTAGCTACAAGGTTGCAAGAACTTAAAGAAAAGAATGAGTCTAAGTTGATTCAACGTATAAAAAAGAAACATGAGATTATTACTAGTATTTAGCATCACTTTATTACTGTCCAATTTGTCTTTTGGTCAAGGAACTACAATCGATAAGGTGGTAGCACAAGTTGGAGACAATGTGATTTTGCTTTCTGAAATCCAAGCACAAAAACTTCAAGCAATTCAAGCAGGAATGGAAATAACTCCTGAAATAGATTGTCAAATCTTGGAAGAAATTATGTTTCAGTACTTACTATTGAATCAAGCAAAATTAGATAGTATTGAAGTGAGTGACGCACAGGTTGATGCTGAAATGGAGAATCGATTACGCGTTATTGAAAATCAAATTGGAGGTCGTCAACAAATGGAAGAATTCTACGGAAAATCTGCCACACAAATCAAAAAAGAATTCCGTCCTATTATTAAGGATCAATTGCTGGCTCAAGAAATGGAGCGACAAATTGCTTCTGAAGTTACGGTTACACCAAGAGAGGTTGATAAATTCTACAAATCAATTCCATTGGATAGTATCCCATTAATCAATGCTCAATTGAGTTTCCAACAAATTGTACACTACCCTGAAATCACGTTGGAAGATAAAAAAAGAGCCTCGGATGAACTAAATGAAATCCGAACAAATATTATTGATGGAGGAAAATCATTCTCAACTCAAGCGCGTATTCATTCCATGGATCCAGGTTCTGCAAAAGAAGGAGGTCAAATCATTGCTACACGTGGAATGATGGTACCTCAATTCGAAGCCGCGGTTTTTAATCTTGCTCCTGGTGATATTTCAGAAGTATTCGAATCTGATTATGGTTACCACATTGTAAAACTTTTAGAACGCAAAGGAGATGATTACACTTGTCAACATATCTTAATTATTCCAGAATTTGCAAACAATGCTTTAGAGGCTTCAGCTTTAAAACTCGATTCATGTTACAATAGAATTAAAGCGGGCGAAATCACTTGGGACGATGCGGTAAAAATGTATTCGAATGATGAAGCTACTATGCAAAATAAAGGAATTATTACAAATCCAATCACAGGAGAACAGACATGGGACATGGAAGATTTAAACCAAGTCGATCAACAAATATATCTGTTAACTGATCAAATGGAGAAAGGTGATATTTCTCAACCAAATCTTTATGCAAACTTATTTGATCGAAAGCAAGGAGTAAGAATTGTTCGATTAATGGAGAGAACGACACCACATAGAGCCAATTTAAAAGATGATTATTCCTTGATTAAACGCGCTGCTGAAAGCGATAAAAAACAAAGAATAATGAACGAATGGATTTCGTCTAAAATATCGAATGCCTATGCTCGAATAGACGATGAGTATAAAAATTGCGAGTTCAAAAATCAATGGTTACCGCAATAACATTATATTTAGCTTAAAATAAATTACAACCATGTCTGACAAAGCAGAATTAGATCAATTAGTACAAGATTATAGCAAACTTAAAACCGAGATACATAAAGTTATCGTAGGGCAAGAAGATGTAGTAGATCAGGTGTTAATTTCAATTTTCTCTCGTGGACATTGTTTATTAGTTGGTGTACCAGGATTAGCAAAAACATTATTGGTGAATACCATTTCGGATTGTTTAGGTTTAGATTTTAATCGGGTTCAATTTACTCCCGATTTAATGCCTTCCGATATTGTAGGTTCTGAAATCCTAGATGAAAATCGAACATTTAAGTTTTTAAAAGGTCCTTTATTTTCAAACATCATTTTAGCTGATGAGATAAATAGAACTCCACCTAAAACACAAGCTGCTCTATTAGAAGCAATGCAAGAGAAATCTGTTACTGCAGCTGGAACAACATATAAACTTCCAAATCCTTTCTTTGTATTAGCAACTCAGAACCCAATCGAACAAGAAGGAACCTATCCATTACCTGAAGCTCAATTAGACCGTTTCATGTTTAATATATGGGTAGATTATCCTAAATATGAAGAAGAATTAGCCATTGTTAAAGCCACTACAACGGATACAAAGGTTAAATTGAATCAAATGTTAAATGCAGATTCAATTATCAAATATCAAGAATTAATACGACGTATACCTGTTGCTGATAATGTTTTGGAATATGCTGTAAAATTGGTTGGGCGAACAAGAATTGGAGACGATTCAGCTCCAAAAATCACAAAAGATTTCATTACATGGGGCGCTGGTCCTAGAGCATCTCAATATCTAATAATTGGCGCAAAATGTCACGCAGCCATCAATGGAAAGTATTCTCCGGATATCGAAGATGTTAAAGCGGTCGCTAAGCCAATCCTTAGACATCGATTGGTGCGAAATTATCGCGCAGAAGCAGAAGGTTATTCAATGGATAGAATAATTGAAGAGTTATTATAAATCCACACCTCTTTTATTTGCTGTAATAAACCGTTTAAGTAGTTTTAATCGTCCTGTAAGACCTTGTTTCACAACGAAAAGGGACTCTTTCATTTTGTCTAATTCATTTAAATTGCCTAGTTTTGTTTTCGCGTATTTACACGCACTACAACTGCAATTTATACTACTATGATACAAAAAGTCATCCTTCTTTTAGGGACTCTACTTGCCTTTACCTCATACGGGCAAACCTTCAGTTATTCTTTTGAAGGAAACTTGAATGCGAGTTCAATTGATCAAATCCAAAAAACAGGAATACAATTAAACCAAGTTAAAGAATTTAAAGTCCGTTACAAAGAGGACCTAGAACGCGGTGAAGTTTTAATTGTTTTAAAAGATCAAGGCGAAAAAAGAGCAGAATCTGACAATCAATTCAATATCATCGATGTAAAATCAATTTTATTGCATCATAATCTAAGTCCTTTGAACTTTAGAAAACTAAACGATTAAAAGATGAAAATTATATATTCAATTCTACTTTTAGCCGCATTTATTCCTCAAATTAGCTTCTCTCAATCGGATGGTTGTTCATTTGCTACCGCTATCTCAATTACAACAGATTGTATTTCGCCTACAGCAGGAACAACAACAGGTGCTACGGAAACAATCCCGGGTTGTACAGGAACCGCCGATGACGATGTTTGGTATCAATTTGTGGCAACCTCAAACGCGCATCAAATTGTAGTGACTCCATCTGGAGGTATGGATCCTGTCGTTCAATTATTTTCGAATGATTGCGCCACGTTAACTTCCCTTGTTTGTAAGGATGATGGATTGACGGGTATTACAGAAACAATTAATTACAATGGATTAACAATAGGATTAACGTATCGCGTAAGAATCTATGACTATTATGCCGGAGCAGGATCAGGAGATTTTACGATTTGTATTACAACTCCACCACCGGCACCAAGTAATGACGATTGTACGGCTGCGACACCACTAAATGTGAATAGTTCTTGTTCCTATACAACAGCAACAACTGATGGTGCATCTGAATCAATAGTGGGTTGTTCGGGCTCTGCTGATGATGATGTTTGGTTTAGTTTTGTTGCGACAAATTCTTTGCAAAACATACAAGTTCATCCATTAGATAATTTAGATCTTGTATTTCAAGTATACTCAGGCTCATGTGCGAATCTTTCATCAATTTCTTGCGTTGATGCTTCTTTCACTTCTCAAGATGAACAGTCCGATATTGTTGGACTTGTTCCAGGACAAACATACTACATAAGGGTGTATGATTACTACCAAGGAAATACAGGTGATTTTCAAATTTGTATTACAGGTACACCTACTCCAACACCTACAAACGATGAACCATGTAATGCAATTCAATTACCAGCGGTAAGTGCAACGTGTCAGTTTTCATCATTTACTACTGTTGGTGCAACTGCTTCCACTACTTCACCAACCCCATCTTCTTGTGCTGGTGGTGGCGGTGCTGCCATTGGAGGTTTCTCAGCTTCATCTTCGGATGTTTGGTTTGCGATTACGGTTCCTGCAAGTGGAAATTTAGATATTACAAGTCAGCCTAATGGTGCTTCCGGAGCAATAACTGACGGAGTTATGGCTTTATATTCCGGGACTTGTGGTTCACTCACTCAAATTGCATGTTCTGATGATAATAGCGCTTACCCGGGCTCAAGCAATGATTTACTACCATTAATATCCGAGTCCGGTTTAACACCTGGAAGTACAGTTTATTTACGTTACTGGGGATTTGGTACAAGCACCGGTACTTTTGGTATTTGTGCGTCAACTGCTACAAATGATGATTGCGCTAATGCGCTGTACATTTGTGACATTAACGGTTATAGTGCATCGACAAGTGCGTCTTACACAGCAGACAGACCAGACAATATGCGTGGAAACAATGAAGATGTTAATGGTGTAAATATGCCCGATGGAACGAATACAGGCGGAATATTTGGTCAAGCTGGCTCTTGGGGTACTGGAGCTCCATTCTTCGATGTTATTATTAATAATAATAGTTGGATTAAGTTTACCGCAGCGTCTACAACAGCAACTTTAACAGTTAATATTTACGATTGTTGGGTTGGCAATTATCCTTCTGGTGGACTTCAAATGCAAGTGTTTGAAGGTACGAATTGTTCGAATTTTGTGCCCGTATCAAATTTTGAAGAAAGCAGTACGGGTTTTGTTATCACGGCGAATAATTTAACCGTTGGAAATGATTATTACTTGATGATTGATGGTTATGCTGGAGATATTTGTAATTACACCATTACAGCTGAATCAGGAGTTCAATTCCCGGACATTACGGATGTTCCTGACATCTGCCCGGGTGAAACAGTCACGCTTACCGCTCCACCTGGAGCTACATCATATGAATGGGCACATGATGGGTCAACAACGCAATCTGTAACCGTTACTCCTTCCACCACTCAAACATACATTTGTGAAGTTTCAGGCTTATGTGATTATAAACAAACATTGGACGTTGTAGTCACGGTTAAACCCAACCCAGTTGTTAGCATAACCAATGGGAGCACTACAAGTATATGCTCGGGGTCTTCTGTTGATCTCACAGCTACCGGAGCTTCTACTTATGTTTGGAGTACTTCGGCATCAACTTCTACAATTAATGTTGCACCATCGGCAGCAACTACTTATACTGTAACGGGGACATTAAATGGATGTACAGACGATGCCTCGATTGATGTTTCAATAAATGCTTTACCTACTTTATCCGTTTCTCCAACATCAGTTGATTCAGATTGTGGAGCGACGAATGGGGCGTTGAACGGAGCAACAGGAAGTGGAACAAATCCAATTTCATACAATTGGTCGAATGGTAGTAATTCTATAGGTTCAAATCAAAACTTAACAGGAATTGGAGCCGGAACATATTATTTAACTGTAACAGACGGTAATATGTGTAGCGCAAACTTTGGACCTTTTAGTGTTTCTAACCCAGGAGCTCCACCTGCCCCGACTGTATCAATTGACAATGCCACACCTTGTGTTGGGAATGACGCTCAATTAGTTGCTACAAGCAGTATGACAGGTGCATCGTTTAACTGGTCAGGACCGAATAGTTTTACTGCTTCAACTTCAACGATTGATTTAACTAACCTCACAAATATTGATCAAGGTAATTACTGTGTTTCTGCAACAGTTGCAGGGTGCACCGGACCTTCTGCCTGTCAGCTGGTTTCGCTATTAAACCTTCCAATAATTGAGGTAAATTCACTTGGAAACGATACATCCATTTGTATAAATGATGACTTTCAACTGACGGCAACAGGCGCTGTAACTTATGATTGGACGGGGCCGAATTCATTCAGTGCAACGGGCTCAAGTCAAACAATCCCTAACATTTCAAGTGCCAATCAAGGATATTATACAGTGAGCGGTACAGATGCCAATGGTTGTGTTGGCGTTGATTCTGTTGAAATGATTGCTTTAAACTTACCAGTTATTGATGTTTCAGCTGATCTTTCTTCTTCTACGTATTGTAATGGAGGAATTGCTGAATTATCGGCATCAGGAGCTCAAACGTATTCTTGGACAGGACCGGATAATTATACAAATTCAGGGAATGACATCACTATATTTGATTTAAATGCTGCGGCACAGGGATACTATTATGTTCTAGGAACAGATATTGAATCTTGTGTTGGAATGGACAGCATACTTCTGAGTGTAATAACAGATGTTCCTGCATCCTCTCCTTCTGACACAAGTCTATGTCCTGGTGAAAAACTAATTCTATACGGTTCCGGTGGACAATCCTATGTTTGGTCTGGACCGAATGGTTTCTATTCAGAAGAACAAAACCCATTGATATCGAATGATCTTGAATTTTCACATTCTGGATGGTACACTTTAACTGTTGTTGATTCAAATGGATGTTTAGGCTACGATTCTACTTTGGTACAAGTAACCAATAGCGGTGGTTGTTTAAAATTCCCTAATTTAATTACACCAAATTTTGATTTTTCAAATGATACATGGGTTGTAACAGGTTTAGACAAATTCGAATTCGCTGAAGTAAGCATTTTTAATCGTTGGGGGAATCTTGTTTACACATCAAGTCCTTATAATAACGATTGGGGTGGTGAAGTAAACGAAGGCGCGACTATAGACGGCAATAATGGTAAAGTTCCTGTTGGGACATATTATTATATCGTTAATTTAAATGAAGGCGAAGACACTATTCACAAAGGATACATCGAAGTACAATATTAATTCCATCATGATGAAATTCAACTTAATTCTTATTGTATTATTCGTTTTTGCATTTTCTGATGCTAAGGCTCAGCAAGATGAACAAATGTCGATGTACATGTATAACAAACTTTATTACAACCCGGCATATGCAGGATCCAGAGACGCTATAAGTGCGATTGGAATTGCTCGTTTTCAATGGGTCAATTTCGATGGTGCCCCAAACACTCAATGGTTTAGTGTACATGCTCCTCTGCTTCAAAAAACGTTAGGAGTTGGAGCACATTTCGTAAATGATAGAATCGGAAATCGATCTAGAACTGCAGTTTATGGCGATCTTAGCTCTAGCATTGCAGTGAATAAAAAAAGTAGCCGTATTGCCATCGGATTATCTGGTGGGTTTGATATTGTTGGGTATGACTTTTCTAATGTTATTGTGAACGATCAAAATGATGTTTATTTTGGTGAGGTATACTCTGAAGTTAAACCGAATATTGGAGCAGGAATTTACTATTATAGTGATAAGCATTATATAAGTATTTCTTCTCCTCGAATTTTGGAGGCCAACTCTTCAAATATCGATACGATCATTGATAAACTAAATGCAAGACATTTCTTCATATCAGGAGGATATGCATTTAAACTAAATAGCGTTTTCAGCTTGATTCCTTCTACAATGATTAAATACACGCCAAATGCTCCGTTAACGATTGACGTAAATGCAAGTTTACGCATGTACGACCAATTCAATGTTGGTCTACTCTATCGTTACCATGAATCTATGGGAGTAAATTTAGTTTATGAGTTGAAAAAGAAGTTAAGCATCGGATATGTGTATGATTTTCCGATCAATGGTTTAAGAACCTACCAAAATGGCTCTCATGAAATCTTTATACGATATGACTTCATGCCAAAGAAATCCGTTTTTACATCTCCTAGATATTTTTAGAATGAAACCAATCATAACACTATTTTTTATCCTTGTTTATGCGAGTGTAAATGGACAACTCAAACAGAAAACTGCAGATAAACTCTATCATAACATGGAATACGCGAAGTGTGTTGAAATGTATGATGAGTTGGCAAAGAAGTGTTTAAAACAAGGAGATAAAGGAAACTGGGAAAACCTCCGAAAAGCCGCAATGTCTCATTATCATTTATTTGATATGGAATCTGCCAGTGCTTACTTTCAAAAGTTACAGAATAAAAACCTGCTAACAGAAACAGATAGGACTTATTATATTGAAGCGTTACGATATACAGAAAAGTATGGTAGAAGTGTTGAAGTTATTCGCGAGAGCTCCAATTTACATCCTAATAATACTTTTTTCAAAAGGTTATTAAACGAAAGCGATCAGTTTGAAACATTATTTAAAGACTCAGCATTTTATCGAATAAATGAATCATCAATCAATTCAGATAAAGGAGATTTTGGTGTTGCATATTTCAATAAATCAATTGTTTTTGCATCCAAAGCAGAGAATACAGGTTTTCTCAATCCTACGTACGGTTGGGATGATGCTTATTTCTTGAATGTAATGCAAGCCGGATTCAATGTTGACAGTTCACTGCAAAAACCGCAATTATTGAAACATAATTTTATTTCACGAGCGCACGACGGGCCAGTAAGCTTCAACGCTGACGGTACAAGAATGATTATCACGAAGAATAAACTGGGTAAAAAAAATGGCAAAGAGGTAGTGGTATTGGCCATCTATTTCTCAGATCTTGTCAACGGAGAATGGTCAAAGTTAGAGCCATTTGAATTTAACAATGAAAGTTACAATGTTGGTCATGCCGTTTTCAACCAAGACGAATCCAAACTCTTCTTTGTATCTGATAAACCAGGTGGATTTGGTGAATCTGACATCTATGTTTCAGAGAAATATGGTCAATCGTGGTCAGAACCAAAGAATTTAGGTCCTACTGTCAATACTGAACGGAAAGAAATGTTTCCTTTTATTCAAGGAGATGCCCTTTATTTTGCTTCAAATGGTCACTTTGGATTGGGAGGACTTGACATTTTTCAATCAAATACCTCTGGTACCTCTACTCCATTAAATATTGGATATCCAATCAATACTTCTCATGACGATTTCAACTTAATTTTTGATTCTAGTGAACGTATAGGTTTTTTATCGAGCAATCGTATGGATAATATTGATCGTATTTATCATGTAGAACGTAGACTTTTAAACATTTCAATTGAAGGGGATGTCTATGCGCAGTACGAAGAAAAAGAAGTAGTTCCAAACCAATTGGTCTGGGTTAAAAATATGTCCACGAACCAAGTTGACACAATCACAACAGATGCGACAGGTCACTTTTCTACTAAATTAGACGTCAATAATGAATACCGTATTTATACAAGTAAAGAGGAGTTCATTTCACTGAACGAGGAAGAGCGCTCCACGCTTAATATAAGAAAGGATTCAACACTCTATTGTGAGCTTTTACTTAAACCTACAACCATACAAATTCATCTAAGGGTTGTAGAAAAAGGAACAGAAAAAGTCATTCCTTTAGCAACAACGACAATAACTGATTATAACATCAAATGGGATACTACATTAATTACAAATGACCAAGGTATTGTTACGCTTACAGTAGATAGAAACAAGGTACTTTGGGCACATGGAGCTAAAAAAGGTTACATCGATGGTGACATATCGTTTAACACTTCAAATGAAACAGATAAGGTTATTGATATTGAATTAAGTCTACCACCAATCAAAAAAGGAGAAAAATTTAAGCTAGAAAATATCTTTTATGATTTGAACAAATCATCGTTAAGAGAAGAAAGTATGTCCTCACTGGATAAATTAGCAGATTTCTTGTTAAAGAACAACTTAAAAATTGAGTTGAGTGCTCACACCGATTCCAGAGGAAGCAATTCATACAATCAACGCTTATCTCAAGCAAGAGCTCAAAGTTGCGTAGATTATCTAATTAAAAAAGGCGTTGCAAAATCAAACATTAAGGCAAAGGGATACGGTGAGTATCAATTGGTTAACAAGTGTAAGAACGGCGTAAAGTGTAGTGAAGAAGAACACCAGGAAAACCGTAGAACTGAAGTAAAAATATTGGAAGTCAATTAAAAACCCATGCGGTGAGTTAACTGAAGCCTCAGATAACACGATTAGGATTGCTGAAGTGATCTGTGTTCCGTTGAGAAGAAATCTTCTACGCATAACGTTACGGCCTGACATCCTACCTCTGAGTCTCTCCTGAATACAAAATTTTAAGCTTCATTGTATCCGCATGGGGCCCTCTTTCGAAGTAAATGCAT
>JBFHHS010000088.1:0-10287 GCA_041596895.1 Crocinitomicaceae bacterium
AAAAATCATGAAAAAAATCGTTTTATCTCTGGTGTGCATACTTTCTATGTCTGCCTTTGGACAAGAAATAGAAATCGAAGGATCCTCATATCCATATTCAGATATTATTGAATGGAAGGGCATGGGTGCTCTATTGGTAAACGAAGATCCAACAGGGAATTCTCCACAGGTAAATTTAACTCTTGTCGGTAACCAAGAAACGAGTATTTGGGATCAGAAATTTACCCCTAAAAATGAGGAGTATTACTACATTTCGAGTGAAAATGCTAGGTACGTCTACTTTCTAGATAACTTGGATTTAATTACTGGAAAAGTCTATTTTAATCAACTTAATTCTGCTGGAAATGTAAAATCAACCTCAGTGGCGATTGGAACAGCTGTTAAGAAATTAGGTAGTTACGATTACAATAATCTAGAACTTATTAATGTCGTTGTTACAGATAAGGCGTTGGTTCATCATTTTAGATATGATGACAAAAAGAATAAGAGCGTTGTTGAAATTGCCACATTTATCACACACCACAATTTCTTGTGTTATGCGGTGGAATTAGGTAGTACTCCTAAAGAAGCACTGAAGGATGAAAATATTGGACAGTATGATTTTATTGGTTTTGAAGGGGACCAGATTTACTTCGCAGCCCGTGATTACCAAAATAAAACAAAAGGATGGAATGTGAAATCGTTTAGCTCGAAGGCAAAACCACTGGAAGGTTATTTCATTAATGCTCCAAAAGACTTGATTCCAATTGAAAATATCGGTTTTGGTACTACGGGGAAATATTACCTTAAAGATAGAACAACCATAGATGCTGGACTTTTAACTTTTATCAATTCTAAATTCTATTTAGTTGGGGCACGCAAAGCTTCTGGAAATGGTGCTGGTCTAACACTTTTCACTTTAAATGAAGCTAAATGGGATGAAATAAGCACGATGAATTTGAATTATTTTATTGAAAAGAAAAATTTAAAATTGGGTATCTATCCAATGAATGAAGGTGTGGGATATCATTTAGATCACAATGGTTATAATAAAGTGAGCTTGTTGCCGTATGCACCGATAAGCGAATCTGCACACAACGACTTCACGGAAAGAACAATTTTCAACCCAAGTAGTGTGTTCGAGAAGAAGGAAAAAGAAGAATTTAATGTAATTTTGCCAGAAGGCCTTTTAACTTTTAATACGAGTCAATTGAATAAAGCCGGTTCTGTCAAATTTGAATTAATAAAGAAATGATCATAGGTATTTGTGGAGGTAGTGGAGCAGGAAAAACAACATTGTTAAAGCGATTGTGTTCGCATTTTAGTGAACTTAATCCTAGTGTTTTTACAATGGATAACTATTATCATCCAATTGATAAGCAGGTGATTGATGAGAATGGGTATTATAATTTTGACCTTCCAACTGCTTTAGACCAAAATAAATTGACCGATGATTTGGCGAAACTTCAAAGAGGTGAACAAGTTGTTGTTAAAGAGTATCATTTTAATTCTCCGCCTGACAAGCACGTATTTGTCACTATTGAACCATCGGAATTAATTATCGTTGAAGGATTGTTCCTTTTTCACTACGAAGGGGTTCGTAATAAGTTAGATTTTAGTGTGTTTATTAATGTCGACACGAAAGTTCAGTTGGATAGAAGACTATACAGAGATCAAGAAACACGTGGATATTCTAGAGAGGCAATCCTTTATCAATGGGAGAATCACGTAGCGCCATGTTACGAGAATTATTTGCTACCTTACAAGAGCGACGCTGACTTCCATTTTAGAAATGATGCCAATTCGGATCATGACTTTGAGCTATTGGTTAAAGAGATAGCGATGAGAATGGAAGAGGCAAAAGCATGTTAAAAAAGAGTTTAAAAAAATATTACATCCTATTTACAGCACTGTTCTGTACACTCCTTTTTATAGCGTATTTTTTTAAAACATATTCGAATAATTACGAATCGTCGATAAAAGAATTTCAACATGAATTTTCCAAAACAGAAACGGTTTTGGATAATGCGTTGCGTATTCGTACCGAAGAAATTCGAAAAGAAGGAATTTCTGGACAGTGGGAAAAAGTAAACACAGAAGATAAATACAACCTCCATGTCTACCATAAAGATTCTCTAGTTTTTTGGAATACAAATCAATTGCCAATTATTCGTTTTGCTGATATTCACTTCCCTTCTGAAGGCCTCCTCCACTTACAAAATGGATGGTATTATGCCAAGCTAAACACGCTGAATGACTATGTTATTTGTGCCTCCGTTTTAATAAAGCAGGATTATTCATATAAGAATAATGAATTAGTGAATGATTTCGCATCAAACTTCACTTTGCCGTTTACTTCGTCTGTATCATTGGAGCAGGACCAGGGATTTCCAATCTATTCAAATGATTCGAAGTTTATTTTTTCGCTTTCGCCAAATTCATATCAGGAGGCTACTGCTAGTGAATCAATCGTAATGTTGTTTTTGTTATTTACGGCTATCGTTCTTTGGTTGTATGGGTTGGCAAAATTAATTAATCAGTTTTCGCGAAAATGGGATTGGACGATACCAGTTTTATTAATAGGATTGAGGTTCTTGTCGCTGAAGTATAGTTTTTTCGGCTTTATGCACGGAACTTCAGCATTTGCTCCTAGCCTATACGGAACCAACCAATGGTTACCCAACTTTTTTGAATACTTAGTAAATATTGCCGTAGCGATTTTTGTGCTTCATTACCTTTCTTTGCGCCTTAAGTCGATTAGTGAATCTAAATTCAATAAATATTTGTCATTAGTGGTATTCGTCATCTCATTTGGAGGTTGGTTTGTAATACTATACTTGACCAAAGGGTTGATAGAAAATTCATCTATTCCACTTGAAATTGATGAGTTGTTTTCACTTGATGTTTTCTCTGTTCTAGCGCTAATTAGTCTGGGGGTCTTATTCTTTGTATACTTTAAATTTGTACAAGCTGTTGTTGAAGCCTGTCAAACTCAATTAATCACGGGTGCGCAACTCGCTGTAATTAGCTTTATCATATCGGTTAGTTTCTTCTTTTATGAGATAAATTATGGATACCAGTTATTTTTAGCATCAATTTTTCCAGTCGTCTTCTATGAACTGGTACTTTACTTAGTTTATCGACACAAGAAGTCGAACCAACTTTCTACAGGTATTATTTTACTCTTTCTTTTTTCAGCAGTTACGGCTGCGAACATTGGTACTTTCAATGAACGTAAGGAAAAAGGTGAGCGTGAATTATATGCAAATCAGTTAGTAACCGAGAAAAATATAGTTACTGAGGTTGAGTATGCTTCTATAAAAGGTGACATATCTGAAGATAATTACTTGAAACGCTTAATAAGCTATCCAAGAGCGACAAGCATGTCTAAATTTCAAGCTGGGATGGAGCGTCGTTATTATAATGGCTTCTGGGAACGGTATGAAATGGACTTTCATCTTTTCGATAACAATTGTTTGCCCTTGATTGATAAAAGAAAAGAGGGAACCGAGCAATACGATGAATTACAAGGAGTTATAGAGCGATCAGGAACAATTTCTGAGATAGATTCAAATGTGTTTTTCATTCATGATTATACGAATCAGTTTAGCTATGTAATTCGTCAAGAAATTGTAGGTAAGAATGGGGAAAGAGGGGTGTTATTTTGCACACTTAAATCGAAAAAAATACCTGAAGAAATAGGGTTCCCTCGATTACTTGTTTCTTCGAAAGCAAATGTTTTTGAATCATTGGAGTCTTATTCAATCGCGAAGTATCATAATGGTGTGATGATAACAAAATATGGAGGATTTAATTACCCTTCTTCGCATAATGTCATGATTCCAACTCACCTAAAACAGAAAGGCTTTTTTGATTATATGGGGTATAACCATTATGCTCTTAAAAAATCAGATTCTGATGTTGTTGTACTCTCCACTAAAAAACTTAAACTGGTAGATCATATTACTTCATTCTCATATTTATTTACGCTATATGGATTGCTTTTACTTCCGCTTTTATTCAGAATGAACTCTAAAAAAGGTTTTAGTAAAACATTAAGTCTGGCATTAAAAATTCAAATTGTTTTAATCTCATTGGTATTTCTTTCATTGTTTGCCTTTGGATGGGGTTCAGGAGTTTTTGTGAGTAATCAATATAACGAACTTACGGATGAGGTTATTAAAGAGAAATTGAGCTCTGTGGAAACGGAGGTAAAATCAAAATTAGGCAGTTATGAGCAGTTAACAATTTCGGAGAATGGAAATTACATGCAAGGGATACTTCAAAAGTTTGCAAAAGTATTCTTTACTGATATTAATATGTATGATAAAGAAGGTTATTTATTAGCGTCTTCTAGACCAAAAGTGTTTAACGTTGGGTTAATTAGTGAGCAAATGAATCCGAAGGCTTTCAAGCATTTAAAGTTCTTAAAACAAAGTGAATTTGTTCATCTTGAAAATATTGGTGAATTAAACTATTCTTCCGCATACAAACCGTTTTTTAATGGAGCGGGAGATTTACTCGGGTATATTAATTTACAGCATTTTGGACAGCAAAGAGAGTTTGAGAATCAAATTCAAAAATTCTTAGTTGCAATTATTAATGTGTTTATTTTGCTCTTGGCCATTTCGATCATCTTGGCCATTTTTATTTCTAATTGGCTAACAGAACCTTTACGTATTTTACAAAGTAGTTTTGCTGGAGTTAAATTTGGAAAGCACAACGAGCAAATCTTATATGATAAAGAAGACGAAATTGGAGCACTTGTAAAAGATTACAATCAAAAGTTAGAAGAACTGGAGTTTACAGCACAGCAACTGGCGCGTAGCGAGCGTGAAATGGCTTGGCGAGAAATGGCAAAACAGGTTGCTCATGAGATTAAAAATCCACTTACACCAATGAAGTTAAGTGTGCAACAGCTTTTACGAACTTATAATCCTGATGACCCAAAAAGTGGCGATAAATTAAAGAAAGTGGCTAATTCTATCGTTGAACAAATAGATGCGCTGACCAAAATTGCAAACGAATTCTCTACTTTCGCCAAAATGCCTAATCCTTCCGAAGAAAGACTGGACATTATTGCTTTAATCAATGGGGTTAAAGAGGTGTTTAATGCAGATGGTAAAACAACCATTAGGTTCGAGTCAAATAAAAAGGAAGCATTCTTATTGGCTGATAAAGACCAGTTTGTGCGTGTTTTCAATAACTTATTAAAAAATGCAATTCAGGCTATTCCAAGTGATCGTGAAGGGATAATACTTGTTAATGCCGTTGTAAATAATGGGTTTATTACCGTTTCAATCAAGGATAACGGAATTGGTATTTCAGAAGAGAAACATGAAAAAATATTCGTGCCCTATTTTACAACAAAAAGTACTGGAACTGGATTAGGTTTAGCAATGGTAAAACAAATCATTGAAAATCATAAAGGTCAGATTAATTTTGAAAGTGAAGAAGGGGTTGGTACTACATTTCATGTTAAATTGCCTATCGTAAATTGATTGCACAAAAAAAAGACGCTTCTATCGAAGCGCCTTTCTTGAACCTTATACACATACTTTAAGCAATCAAAAAGTACGATATAAACAAAAGATCAATTGCAACTGCTACTACTCCGGCAGTTAAGATATATTTCATTGGTGCAACTGCTAATAAAAGCGATAAAGTTGTCATAGTCGGTATAATTACAAGAGTAATCATCCAAACGTGCTCAATTGCTCCCATTCCAATAGTTAAACCACCTAAACATCCAACGATTAACAAAATTGCACTAATCAATCCAAATCGATTGAATTCTGTGTTTTTGAAAATATCTTCCGCGTTTCCTGTCGTTTTAATGTCTTCGCTCATAGTTAAAAGATTAATTGTGAGTTACAAAGTTGAATTAATTCAGTATGTATTAAAATGATTTCAACTGGAGAAAAAAACTGATTTTTATCATGAGAATTAGGATGTTTTAATTTCAAGCGTTAAAACAACTATAACAAAACAACTTGAATAATAGAAGATTATAAGTTGACTATTCGCTATTTTAGCCCGTAATCCAGTTGATTTAAGAATAAATAATATCTTTGTTACTCGTTCGAATTTATGAGTGATAGTAAAAAAATAGCGGTAATTGGTGGTGGTAGTTGGGCAACTGCTCTCGTGAAGATTTTAAGTAACAATGTTGCTTCACTCAATTGGTACATGAGAAATGAAGATGCTGTAGATCACATCTTAAAGTTTCGCCATAATCCGAACTACCTCCAGTCGGTAGAATTTGACTTGAATAAAATCAATGTCAGTACAAACTTGATTGATATTATTAAGCCTGCCGATATTGTTATCATCGCAACACCTTCTGCATTTTTAGTTAAGCTATTTCAAGATTTCCCTGCTGAACTGTTTAATGATAAAGTGGTGTTTTCTGCCGTTAAAGGAATCATTCCTGAATATCACGCTATTCCAGCTCGTTTTATTCACAAAACGTTTGGTATTCCATATGATCGCATCGGAATTATTTGTGGTCCATGTCACGCGGAAGAAGTTGCCTTAGAACGTCTATCCTATCTTACAATTGCCTGTCAGGATGAAGATGTTGCTGAAGAGATGGCCGAAATATTGGCTTGTCGCTACATTAAAACCACAGTTTCAGATGATTTAATTGGAACTGAGATTTCCGCAGTTTTAAAGAATGTTTATGCCATTGCTTCAGGAATTTGTTCTGGTTTAGGGTATGGTGATAATTTTCAAGCTGTACTTATTTCGAATGCGATTCAAGAAATTGAAAATTTGATCGATGAAATGAGTCCTGTTCACCGCGATGTTAAGTCTTCGGCTTATCTAGGAGATTTGTTGGTTACTGCTTATTCGAAGTTTTCTCGAAATAGAACTTTTGGATATATGATCGGTAAGGGATACTCAGTTAAAACAGCTCAGTTGGAAATGGATATGATTGCTGAAGGGTATTTCGCAACCAAAAGTTTAATGGAAATCAAAAAGAAATTTCAGGTTGAAATGCCAATCGTTGAAGCAGTTCACAATATCCTTTATGAAAAGATTTCGCCTGTAATTGAAATGCGTATCCTGACAGATAAGTTAAATTAATAACAATTTGTCAAATAATTGAGCTTCGTTCGTTTGCTCACTTTTATATTTCTAACTTTACGGAAAATTTTTAAAATGAAAGTTTTCAAATTTGGTGGAGCTTCTGTGAAGGATGCTAAATCAATTCGCAATGTAGCTGATATTGTTTCTCTTTTTGATGGAGAAAAACTCGGGATTGTTATTTCTGCAATGGGAAAAACAACCAATGCAATGGAACAGATCGTGGAGGCCTTAATGTCGAATCAATTGGATCGATTCAATGCGCTAATTGACGAACGAAAACAATTTCATCTTGAAATAATGAATGGACTTTTTCAAAGCCAATCCAATCCAATTTACAATGAAATAGAAGCTGTTTTTAACAATTTAACAGCTAAATATGAATCGAGTGCCCGATTGAATTACGATTTTGAATACGATCAAATAGTGGGAATTGGAGAGCTGATTTCAACTAAAATTGTAAACGCCTTTTTAGTTCAAGAAGGATTTAAATCTAATTGGGCGGATGCAAGAATGCTAATAAGAACAAATAAAGCATATCGGGAAGCGGAAATTGAATGGGATGAAACGGTTGCGTTATTCCAAAATCAATTTTTACCAATGTATGATACGTTCGATATTCAGATTATACAAGGTTTCATTGGTCATTCGGATGAAGGTTTTACAACAACTTTAGGTCGAGAGGGTTCTGATTTTACTGCCGGAATCATGGCATATTGTTGTGATGCAGAAAGCGTTACAATTTGGAAAGATGTTCCAGGAATGTTAAACGCAGATCCAAAGTGGTTTGATAACACCATTAAACTTGACAGTATCTCGTTTAGAGAAGCAATTGAACTTTCGTATTATGGAGCATCTGTCATTCATCCTAAGACGGTTAAACCCCTTCAAAATAAAGAAATTCCTTTGTATGTCAAGTCATTTATTGACCCGAAGGCAGACGGAACCGTAATTCAATCATCAACGGTAAATGATCATCTTGTTCCTTCATTTATTTTTAAAATGAATCAAATCTTATTCTCTTTTACACCAAAAGATTTTTCTTTTATCGCAGAAGATAATTTAAGTGATATTTTTAACCGCCTTTCGAAAGCAAATGCGAAAATAAACTTGATGCAAAATTCTGCCTTACAGTTTTCAATCTTGTTGGATGAAGAAAAAGTGAATACTCAAGAAATTTTAGATCTTTTCAGTGATACCTATCATGTTAAATTTAATGACGGATTGGAGCTGGTTACAGTCAGGCATTATGACCAAGCAACACTAGATCGTGTAACCGTGGATAAAGAGATTATTCTTCAGCAAAAAACGCGAGAAACAGCACGCTTAATTGTGAAGCAACTGATTTTGGTTTAATAATACCATAAAAAGGGTATCAAAGAATGATTTCAAGCTTGTATATTTGTAATCATTCTAAATAATGACACAAACTTTATCTAAAATAAAGAACGGCGAAACTGTTATAGTTCGTCATATTGAAGCGTCTTCTTTAAAGGTGAAACTCATGGAAATGGGACTTATCGAAGGGAAGGAATTGCGTGTATTGTATCGTGCTCCACTTGGAGATCCTATGGCAATCGATGTTGAAGGTTATGTGTTGTCTTTAAGAAATGATGAAGCTGACCTTATTTCTGTTGATTTAAATTCTTCTCCAGAATGAAAATTGCATTATTAGGAAATCCGAATACTGGAAAAAGTACTGTTTTCAACCTTCTTACAGGAATGCGTCAGCACGTAGGGAATTTTCCTGGGGTTACGGTTGATAAGAAAGTTGGTAAAATTAATGTTGACAATGAAGATCATGAATTGATTGATTTTCCAGGGACTTATAGCGTATATCCACGTTCAAAGGATGAAGAAGTAGTTTATCGTAGCTTGTGCAATGATCAAAGCATCAACTATCCTGATGCCGCGATTGTTATCGTAGACGCTTCTAATTTAGAACGAAATCTTTTGTTTTTCTCGCAGATATACGATTTACAGTTGCCAACTATGATGGTGCTGAACATGACTGATCTTGCGAAAAAGAAGTTCAAAGAATGCAACGTTGAGGAACTTCAAAAGCTCTTTCCAGAAGCGGTCATCGTTGAAGCGAATGCTCGTGCAGGAATGGGAAAGGATCGTATCGTGAATGCGCTTTCAATGTTTAAAAAAAGACAGGGGCATAAATTTCAACCAGAGATAGAAATTGCGATGGTTGACGATATTCCAGCTCAGGAAGTTGAAACAGAAGCGCGTTTTAAGCGAATTGCATCTGTTTTACATAAAATCGAGGTTACCTCAGAGAAAAAAGATAGTCGATCCAATAAACTTGATCGGATTTTGGTACACCCGGTTTGGGGGTATGCAATATTTGCACTGGTCTTAGTCATTATTTTTCAGTTTATTTTTGCCTTTGCCGCAATCCCAATGGATTTGATCGATGGTTCTTTTGCAAGCTTAAGTGATTGGATTGCTAAGTCAATGCCGGAAGGAATTTTAACTGATTTGATTAGTCAGGGAATTGTTCCAGGAATTGGTGGCGTCGTCATTTTTATTCCACAAATTGCATTGTTATTCTTTTTCATAGCAATATTAGAAGAAACAGGTTATTTATCGCGCGTTGTTTTTATCATGGACCGCTTAATGCGTCCTCTTGGTTTAAATGGGAAGAGTGTTGTTCCTTTGCTGTCCAGTGTTGCTTGTGCAATCCCTGGAATTATGTCTGCCAGAACAATCTCAGATTGGAAAGAGCGCATGATTACTATAATGGTTGCTCCTTTGATGAGTTGTAGTGCTCGGATTCCTGTGTATACTTTGTTGATTGCCTTGGTTATACCAAACGATCGAGTTTTAGGTTTTATGAACCTTCAAGGGCTTGTGTTATTTGGACTTTATGCCCTAGGAACTTTGAGTGCTTTGGGAATTGCAGTTATTTTAAAATGGTTTATTAAAACAAAAGAAAAGGGTTTTTTAATGCTCGAAATGCCTTCGTATAAAATTCCGCATCCACGCAATGTAATGATTGTGGTTTGGGAAAAAGTGAGGTTATTTGTTTGGGATGCAGGGAAAATTATTCTTGCAATCTCCGTAATTCTCTGGGCATTGGCAACCTATGGGCCGGGTAATCGAATGGAGGATGCCGGGAAAAAAGCGAGAATTGAATTTCTTGAAAAAGGGTTTTCTGAAGAAGAGGTCGATCAATTTGTGGCTTCTGTGAAGTTGGAGAATTCTTACATT
>JBFHHS010000089.1:0-10241 GCA_041596895.1 Crocinitomicaceae bacterium
ATGACTCTTTTGTCTTTAAACTCATACACTTTTTGCGATAATCCTTTTAAGAAGTCACGGTCGTGAGAAACTAAAATTAAGGTTCCATCAAAATTTTGTAAAGCTTCTTTTATCACATCTTTTGATCGTAAATCTAAATGGTTTGTAGGTTCATCTAAAATTAAAACGTTTACAGGTTCTAACAATAGTTTTACCATGGCCAAACGTGTTTTTTCTCCTCCGGAAAGCACTTTCACTTTCTTTGTTGAGTTTTCACCTCCAAACATAAATGCACCAAGTATATCACGGATTTTATTCCTAGCGTCACCCGTGGCAATATTGTCAATGGTTTCGAATATTGTTAGACTCTCATCTAAAAGCGATGCTTGATTTTGAGCGAAGTATCCAATTTGAACGTTATGACCTAATTCTAAAGAACCGTCAAAGTCGATTTCCCCCATAATAGCTTTAATCATGGTTGATTTACCTTCACCGTTTTTACCAACAAACGCCACTTTTTCACCACGTTCTATTGATAAGGAAGCGTCTTTAAAAACGACATGCTCATCATATGATTTTGACAATTCATTTACAATTAGTGGGTAGTTCCCAGAACGAGGGGCAGGAGGGAATTTTAATTTTAATGCGGATGTGTCAACCTCATCAACTTCAATTATTTCCAATTTTTCAAGCATTTTTACACGCGATTGAACCTGTAAAGTTTTAGAGTATGTTCCTTTAAAGCGCTCAATAAATTGCGTCGTATCTGCAATGAATCGTTGTTGCTCTTCGAAGTGTTTTTGTTGTTGTTCTCTTCTTTCCTTTCTTAACTCGAGGTAGTGCGAGTACTTCGCTTTGTAGTCATAAATACGTCCCATTGTAACTTCAATAGTTCGCGTAGTGATGTTATCCACAAAAGCCCTATCGTGAGAGATTACAACCACAGCTTTTGCTTGAGTAATTAGGAAGTTTTCTAACCATTGAATTGATTCAATATCCATGTGGTTCGTTGGCTCATCCAGAAGGATTAAATCAGGTTGTTTTAATAAGATTTTTGCTAATTCTATTCTCATTCTCCAACCCCCACTGAATTCCGAAGTAGCTCGAGTGAAATCTTCACGAACAAACCCCAAACCTTGCAATACTTTTTCCACTTCAGCGTCATAGTTGACCTCCTCTATTGAGTAGAATTTCTCACTTAACTCCGAAACACGTTCAATGATTTTCATGTAATCATCGGACTCGTAATCAGTACGGGTTGTTAATTCTTCGTTCAGTTTTTCGATTTCGGCTTTCATTTCGAATATTTCACCGAAAGCCTTAGCGGTTTCATCAAATACCGTACAATCATCTTCCGTTAACAAGTGTTGAGGAAGGTAAGCGATTACAGTTTCTTTTGGAGAAGATACCCCACCACGAGATGGTTTTTCCACACCAGCTAGAATTTTTAACAAAGTGGATTTACCGGCACCATTTTTTCCCATCAATGCAATTTTGTCGTTTTCATTGATAACAAAAGAGACATCACTAAAAAGTGTGTTCCCACTAAATTCTACTGCTAAAGCATCAACTGAGATCATGTTGTATTGTTTTTAAGAAGGCGTAAAGATAGGGGAGTTATTTCGAATTAATGCAAAAAAAAAGAGTCAGACATAAGCCCAACTCTTTTCAATGCGTTTTTTGTTAGATTAGAACGGTAAATCGTCGTCATCAGCACTTTCTGTACTAGCAGTTGGTGCAGCTGGAGTAGGATTTAAGTTCATGTCAGAAGGACCACCTTGAGGCATACCTTGACCAACTTTCTCAATTCTCCATGCATCCAAAGTATTGAAGTATTTCACTTCGCCTTGTGGAGATGTCCATTCACGTCCTCTTAAGTTGAAAGAAACCTCAACTTGATCGTTTTCATTAAAACCATCTAACATTGAACATTTGTCCTGTACGGATTGAAATAAAATATCTTGTGGATACATACTTGAAGTATCGCTAATCACAAATTCTCTTTTTGCGAATTTCTCTGAAATTTGAACAGTGTCTTTGATCAGTTTTACAGATCCTGTTAATTTGAACATAATCGTTGTTAGTTTATTGTTGTTGTTTCGTTTCTATTTATTCTTAACCATTATTAAAAGCAAGGAGTGTCATCCAAGCTTCTTCTAGGTTGTTTTCTGCTAAAAGTTGTTTTGCTTTCAAATGGAGTTCTTTTTCCAATTGAACTGCATTGTCTTCCAAAGTTACAAATAAGTCACTTAATTCCAGAAGTTTAAATTCGTTAACATCCGTTTCATTTGGTAATACTTCAATTCCTGCAAGTTGACCTAAGTCATTCCCAGAAAGAATGCTACTATTTAAAATGTCTGCAGGAAGTTGATCAAATCCAATCCCAATTGATGTAATTGGTTTTGTAATTTCGAACATGGACTTTTCATCTGCTCTGCAATACCAATTTCCTCCCATTCGAGAGACCAAGTCAATTTTGTGTTGGTCAATCATTTGATCTTCATTCAAAACTCCTTCATCAATATGGATTCTTTGAACCTCACAAATTACAAGGTTTCCAGCGCCTCCCTGATCTCCTAGTTCTTTAACCTCAATCACTTTGCATTCAAATTGAACTGGTGATTCAGCCACTCTTTTTGGAGCAACGGTCTCAGAAGCTAAAGCCGTAAAACCAGCCTTTTCAAATTCGCTTACCCCTGGTTTGAAGGGAGAACTTGCTAGACTCATTTGTTGTACAATGTCATAATTCACCACGTTTATTACAACTTCTGGGTGAACCTTTACATTGTTGTATGTGTCTTTTGTTTCATTCGTTCTTCCACTGCGCGCAGGAGAAAAAATAAGAATTGGCGGATTCGCACTAAATACATTAAAGAAGCTAAATGGAGCAAGATTGTCGTTTCCATCCGCATCTACCGTTGAAGCAAAGGCGATTGGCCTAGGTCCTACAGCCCCTAATAAATAGTGGTGCAACTTCGGAACAGCAATTTCTTTTGGGTCAATTGTTAACATATGCATTCTTCTTAAGTGAAGGATTGCAAAGTTACGGTCATTTCTTAGAAGTTTGAGAAGGAAATGCAATGTTTTATTCACAATTTTAAAGAGATGTTAACGTATTGAAAAAAGTGAAAAAAAAGTAGGGATAGGTTTTCGAATTTAAAATAAATGAATATCTTTGCGCACCATTTTGAACGTAATCGTTTAAAATATGCTCAAGACAAACGAGTCAAAATAGAGCAATGCGGATGTGGTGGAATTGGTAGACACGCTAGACTTAGGATCTAGTGCCGTGAGGTGTGAGAGTTCGAGTCTCTCCATCCGTACAATTTTTATAAGGATGGTATAAGATAGTCTTATGCCATTTTTTGTTTGTGATAAGTTATAAATAAGAGAAGATGAATATTATTCGCGAAGATGTTGACGCTTTAAATGCAAATTTGAAGATTACTGTTAATCCTGCTGATTATGAAGCAAAGGTTAAACAAACATTAGAGAAGTATCGTAAAACTGCTAAAATACCAGGATTCCGTCCAGGTAAAGTTCCTTTTAGTCATATTCAAAAACAATATGGTGCTTCTGTATTGTCTGAAGAATTAAACAAAGCAGTGAGCGAAGCGTTGAATGGTTATATCACGGAAAACAAATTAGAGATTCTTGGTAATCCAATCCCAACCGAAAAAGACGGGTTTAAAGGAGATTTCGCTAATCCTGGCGATTTTGAATTTACGTATCAATTAGGTTTAGCTCCTGAAGTGAAAATATCGCTTTCTGGTAAGAACAAATTCGATTACGTTAAAGTAAAAGTGGATAAGAAGCTAATCGATCAACAAATCGAAGACTTAACTCGTCGTTACGGAAAGTTAGTTTCTGGAGATGTAGTTGGTGAAAAAGATATGATTTTGGCTCAATTCGTTGAGTTAAATGACGATAAAGAAATCAAAGAGGGTGGAATCATGCATTCTTCTACAATCTCTATGGAGTTTGTAAATGATGCGAAAGTGAAAAAGCAATTAACTGGAAAGAAAGTTGGTGCTAAAGTAACTGTAAACCCTGCGTCTGTGTCTAAAGGTGGTGCTGATACGGCAGCAATGTTAGGAATTGAAGAGTCAGCTTTAGATACAATTTCAGATAAGTTTCAAATGACTATTACTGAGGTGAAAGTTATGGAACCAGCTGAATTGAATACTGAGCTTTTCGATAAGTTATTTGGTGAAGGTGCCGTTAAGGATGAAAAAGAATTAAAAGCTCGTGTAAAATCTGATTTGGAAAACATGTTCGTAAATGATTCTGACCGTTTATTGACGAAAGCTGTTTACGAAAGCTTAATCGAAAAAACGAAAGTTGACTTGCCAGATAATTTCTTAAAACGTTGGATTAAATTATCAAACGAAAAGGAAATTACAGATGAGCAAATTGCTGCAGAGTATGACGGTTATGCTAAAGGGTTGAAATGGCAAATTATTCAAGGGAATATCTTCAAAGCGAATGATATCAAATTGGAAAATGATGAGGTTATCGATTTCACAAAAGGGTTGTTAGTTAGTAACTATGCTCAATATGGAATGCCTGCACCAGACGATAAAGAATTGACTGCTTCTGCAATGCAAGTATTGCAAAATAAAGAAGAAGCAAATCGTGTTTATGATATGATGGCGGAGCAAAAATTAACTGCTTACTTCAAAGAGACTGTTAAATTAACAGAGAAAGAAGTATCATACGATGAGTTCGTAGAGTTAGCTTCAGCTAAGTAGTCTAATACATTAAAATAAAAGCCCTTTCACATCGTGAAAGGGCTTTTTTATTTTCAATCAATTGGATTTCCTGATTTACTTGGTTATGAGTTTTTGCATTTCTCTAACTATTTTTTCAGGATAAAATAATGGTCCACGGATGTGTTGTTGATCAATTGTCAAAAATGTCTTTGGTTCATTGGCGTTTTTGTAAATACGCTCACCATGTTTGTATCTCACTCGTGTGTCTTCTGTACTGTGGATTACGAGCAATGGTTTGTTGAATGATCGAATTTCTTTTTTTGCACTGTACATTTCACGAACGAAAATACGAGCTAAAATTGGAACAATATCTGAAGAAATGTCCTTATGTGATGAGAACGCACCTTCCACAACTAAACCATCTATTTTATCCTGATTCTCACTAGCAACAACACAGGCTAAATGTCCGCCTAGTGATTGTCCATAAATCAACAGCTTCTCAAATTTAATGTCTTCACGACTTAACAAATAATCCAGCCCTGAATTCCCATCTTGAATTACATTTTTACGTGTTGACTCTCCCGGAGAAAACCCAAATCCGCTGTAATCAATGGTGAAAACTTGATATCCCGCTTCAACAAAAGGTGTCATCAACGGGAACATATATACCATGTGACCAGAATTACCATGAAGAAAATAAAGGGTGGTTCCATTGTAATTTGACTTGGGTTTAATAAACCAAGCATTTAAATCATTTCCACTGCTGCTTTTGAAAAATGTATTCTCTATGGTATAAGAAAGCCCTGCATCTTCATGGTTTGAGTTTCTTAAAATAGGTTGACTTTCCTCATTAAAAGTCAGTGTTACAGAATCCTGAACTTCTTCTACATAAGCAGTAAATGAATCGTCATTATGAAGTGGATATGGATTGAGAAATTGTTTATCGAATGCACATGAGTTTAGAAGTGCAATAGCGAGAAATGAGAAGAAAAATTTGTTCATAGGTTAATGAATAAGGTTTTGTTCGGTTAATATGTCGACTAAGTATTTTACACGATCAGTTTGAATCATGTCTGGGTTTTTCCGTATTGCTTCTATATTTTCTTCTTCTGACTGCGTACCCCAAACAGTTATAAAAACACCTGCGTTATGAGCGTCTGTGATTTGTTCTTTTGTTATGTTAGAAGATGAAATCGAAATACCTTTTAAATTAAAGTTGAGGGCCTTGTTTAATCCATCTTGAAATGTTTGTGGATAATAATATAAGTCAATGTTACTTGCTTTCGACTGCAAAACATTCAAGAAATCCGTGGATTGACTTTCTACATAGACATAATTATAAAGGTTGTATTCAGAGAATAGTGAAACTAAAGCATCCGTGAATTGATCTATGTAATTAGTCATGTTTGTTGATTCGCTATAGAGCTTTATGTCTAATGTGAAAATGAAAGATTCAAGATTTTCAATGTTCTCGATGATGTCTCGTAATTTAACAATGTTATAGTGCGTGTATGGAACTTCATCGTATTCTGCAGTTTTTATCTGATCCCATGTTTGCGAATGAATGACACCACTTTGATTGGTTTTCTGATCTAAAGATTCGTCGTGAAATAGGACTAAAACTCCATCTGATGTCATTTGAACATCCATTTCTGAACCTGTAGCACCAAGATTTAAACAGTTTAAAATTGATTCAGCACTATTGGATGGGTACAAATTAGAAACTCCCATACCAGCATGGCCCAATACATCAATTTTGTTTCCGTTTATGTTTTCTATATCGAATAACTCAGACTTACAACCGAATAAGAGTTGTACAAAACATAATATGAAGATACCCCTTTTCATTAGAATGCATATCCGAGACTTAATCCGCCCCAATGTTTGATTGTTTTGTATTGTTCAAAAATAGGAGTGTAATAGGCTCTAAACAAAAAACCTCCTTGTTTCTTCTGATATTTATAACCTATAGTTGCGTTTCCATTGATTGTTGAAACACGTTCTGGATCAAAGTTGTTATTTGCCCGAACACTGTTGACATAAGCTGAACCAATACCAAGTTCTAAATAGTGTTTATTCCCAAATGTGGCATGAATACCAAAAGGCAATATCAGTTGAGGATTAAACTTTGTTTCAAAGTCCTTTAATTTTGTTGAGGAAATTCCTATGAAAGCGTCAAAATCAAAATGTTGAATTGAATATAAATGTCGACTATAATTCAATGACCCAAATCCGCCAATACCCGCTAAATCTAAATAGACTGCATTTTTTACAGGAGCACTATCTTGTGCAAAGGTTGTTGCAGAAAGTATCATTAAAACGATAAGTATGTAGAAGCGTTTTACCATTGTGACTATGAAAGTAATGAAAAAAAAAGCCGCAATGTAGATTACATCGCGGCTTCTTCTGTAGTAGATTAATTTATTTAATATTAATCTCGTATGGTAAACGCATTTGAATCCCTTGAACAGATTCCAATCGTTTTAATTGGTTGTAATACTCCATCAATGAAGCTGGAAGTTGAACGGTTTGAATTTTAGCATCTAATTCTTCTTGTTCTTCCATTTGTTCAATGAATTCAGCAAACTTATCTTCTTTCACATTTGGATAGTAAAGTACTTTTTGATCTTTAATTTTAGCTTTTTCAGCAGCAAAGTTGATGGCGTCTTTTAACCCACCCAATTCGTCTACCAAGCCAATTTCTTTTGCATCGCGTCCCGTCCAAACACGTCCACGAGCAATTACGTTTACTTGTTCTTTAGTCATTCCACGACCTTCTGCAACAATTGTTTTAAATCGATCATAGATGTCATCTACACCTTCTTGAATGATTTTTAATTCCTCCTCCGTCAATTTGCGGTTTGTTGTCATAACGGCATGATCGTTTGTTGAAACGCGATCAAATGTAATACCCAATTTGTTCTCAAGCATTTTACCAGTGTAAGGAATCATTCCAAATACACCAATGGATCCAGTGATTGTTGTTGGTTCAGCAAAGATGGTTGAAGCGGGTGCAGCAACGTAGTATCCACCAGAAGCGGCAACATCTCCCATAGAAACGATAACTTTTTTCTTGGCGTTAGTTAATTTAACTTCTCTCCAAATTTCGTCACTAGCTAATGCAGATCCTCCAGGACTATTAATTCTAAATACAACCGTTTTAATTGACTTGTCTTCTCGAACTTCTTTGAATAATTTACAAATTTCGTCTGAAGTCAATCCATCACCTTTTTTTGCAACACCACCTTCAGCAAGAATAACTGCGATATTTGGTTTATCTGCTTTGATTAAAGTTTGACTTTGGTAGAAACGTTTTTTAGCATATTTTTCAAATGCCTGAAGTTTCAACTCATCATCCCCTTTAACTCCTGTTTTTTCAGCTACGATTGCGACAACTTCATCACGGTACATCGCTTTGTCAATCAATTTGTATTTAACAGCATCAGTCACTCTTTGAATCAACACATTGTCTGCGATGCGATCCAATTCTTCAATGGTCGTTTTACGGTCTTTAGCAATTGCTTTTCTGTAATCCATCCATAAGCTCGTCATGTAACGGTCAATTTGAACTCGAGATGAATCACTCATGCTTTCTCTAAAGAAAGGTTCGACAGCACTTTTGAAATCATTATCAGAACCTCTAATTACTTGCACTTCAACATCTAATTTGTCAAATGTATTTTTGAAGAATGACAATTCAGCACCTAACCCCACGAATCCAAATGAAGAGCCTGGAAAACCATAGTTTTCATTAGCCGCCGATGCAATGTAGTATTCTAATTGATTGATCACCTCACCACTGTTGTAGGCAACAGCAAACTTACCTGATTCTTCGAACGCATTAATTGCATTTCGCAATTCTGTCGCCGTTGCAAAACCACATGACACATCATCTAACTCGATAAAAAGCCCTTTAATTTTATCGTCCTTCATTCCTTCTTCAAGACCGTGAAGTATATCCGCAAGACCCAAAGTATTGTCCATTTTAAAGGTTGAAGGATTGAAAGATGAACTTCCTTTTTCTCCAATTTGACCATTTAAAGTAATATGTAATACTGTTTTGTCCTCAATCTTAAGTCCAGTGTCTTTATCGAAGCTGCTGATGAATCCTCCAATAACCGCAACCCATATAAGTATACCGATGATTGAAACTATAATTGCAGCCCAAAAGCTTGGCCAAAAAATTCTTCCGAATGATATTTTCTTTTCTTGCATAACCGTAATTGTTTTAAGTAAAAGTATGTCTAAATTATTTCGTGTAAAATAATAAAAGGATAGATGGCAAATGGAATTGTTTAAACAGTAAAAGAGTTGGATAAGTGCAATGTTTATTCAAATATTAGAATTGATTTCTCGCAATAAAACACTAAATTGCAGGAAACTATAGAACTATAAAAATGAAAAACTTATTTACTCTCCTTGCCTTACTATGCGCAACTTTCTCTTATGCGCAGCAATATTCAAAGGTTAAAATTTACACGGACAACAGTGGTTTGCAGCGTTTGGCTGAACTAGGTGTTCCGGTTGATCACGGTATTCACAAGAAGAATACTTTTTTTATCAGTGATTTCTCTACGCAAGAAATTGAATCTATTGCGAGCAGTGGTTTTATGTTTGAGATATTAATTGAAGATGTTAAAGAATATTACCGTAATCAAAACAATAATCCAGTAGCTTCAACGAAGAATGTTGCTTGTAATCAAAACGGAGGAAGTGGAGCCTTTACTCCAACGGTTCCGGCAAACTTTGAAACGAATTCAAATTCTTACGCAGGATTTTATACATATCAACAAATGTTGGACGCCTTAGATGATATGGCTGCGATGTATCCAAATTTAATTACTGTTAAGGCACCAGTTTCTACTTTCTTAACTTGGGAGAATCGTCCTATTTATCACGTAAAGATTTCGGATAACCCAACAACTGATGAAGCTGCAGAACCAAAAGTACTTTACACAGCAATTCACCATGCACGTGAACCAATGAGTATGTCACAAACGATTTTCTATATGTGGTATTTATTAGAGAATTATGCGACTGATTCAGAAATTCAATATCTGGTCGATAATACAGAGATGTACTTTGTGCCATGTATAAATCCTGATGGATACTTGAGAAATGAAGCGAATGATCCAACTGGTTTTGGAATGCATAGAAAGAATATGAATCCGAATGCAGGGAATTCTAATCCTGGGGTTGATTTGAATAGAAACTATTCTTATGGATGGAACACAACAGGAGTAAGTGCAAATGAAAATAATGATACCTATCCAGGTCTTTCAGCTTTTTCTGAGCCTGAAACTCAAGCAATGCAGTGGTTGTCAGAAAATATTGGCTTTACTTCAGCATTCAACTCGCATACATACGGAAACACATTGTTACATCCGATTGGAACAACGGATGCGGAGTTTGCCGACCATCATGATTATTTTACTGACTTAACAGGGCATATGTGTTCATTGAATGGTTATTTCCCTCAAAAGAGTTCAGGATTGTATCCAGCATCGGGTGATTCAGATGATTACATGTATAAAGTGGATAATGGAGTAG
>JBFHHS010000090.1:0-10211 GCA_041596895.1 Crocinitomicaceae bacterium
AACAGAAAATGCTTGATTTAATTCCCAGTAATCAATATCAGCAATTGTTAGATTCGCTTTTTTCAATGCAACCGGCACTGCTTTTGAAGGGGCAGTAGTAAACCATTCTGGCTCATGTGAAGCATCACCATAACCAATTAATTTAGCTATTGGTTTAATATTTAACTCTTCCGCTTTCTCTTTGCTCATAAGGACTAGGGCAGAAGCACCATCATTTAATGTTGATGCATTCGCAGCAGTCACAGTTCCTTCTTTTGTAAAAACTGCTCTTAAAGCAGGGATTTTATCCATTCTTACATTTGTATACTCTTCATCTTTAGAAACGATAATTGCATCTCCACGTCTTTGAGGAACTTCAACTGGAACGATTTCATCATCAAATTTACCAGCATCCCAAGCAGCAGCAGCACGGTTATATGATTCAATAGCAAAATTATCTTGTTCTTCACGTGAAATATTATGTTCAGTTGCACATTTATCAGCACAAACCCCCATATGGACATCGTTATAAACATCAGTTAAACCATCTTTAACCATACCATCGTACATTTTTACGTCACCTAACTTTGTTGCGTTACGTGCATTGTAATAATGAGGAACCATACTCATATTTTCCATTCCACCTGCAATAACAACATCGTTATCACCACAAAGAATAGATTGAGCAGCTAAACTCAATGCTTTCATTCCTGACGCACATACCTTATTAACAGTCGTACAAGGAACATTATTTGATAACCCCGCAAACATAGCAGCTTGACGAGCTGGAGCTTGACCTAAGTTAGCTTGAAGAACATTTCCCATAAAAACTTCATTGACGATATCTGCAGAAATTCCAGATCGATCAATTGCGCCTTTTATTGCAGCAGCCCCTAATTTAGTAGCTGGTACTGTAGATAATGCTCCACCAAAACTTCCCATTGGTGTTCTTACAGCTGATACTATATATACTTCTTTACTCATTTCTAGTGTTTTTAATTCAACGCGAATTTAATAAAATCTTAGCAGAAATAAGTGGATTTATAACGCTTTAGTAATTCTTAACTTCCAGTAAACCCTTAAAAAAGAGTTAATAAAATATGTTAAAATAAAAAGATGGTTACTTTTGCCGAAACAAAAACAAAAAAATGAAAAATTTATTGATTGCTATTTTTGCTTTTTTAAGCATCGGAACTACTGTAGCACAGGAAGATACACTTCCTAAAAACTGGAAATTAAAAGCAACTTACGGTATAAACGGAACACAATCTTCTTTTGTGAACTGGAATGCTGGAGGTAGAAATAACATCTCTCTTTTAGGTTATATTGACGCATCTGCAAACTATAAGAAAGATAATTACAAATGGGACAATGATTTAGGATTGGCCTTGGGAGGTTTGCAATATATTGGAGTAGGTAATAATAGCCCGTTACAGAAAACAGACGATAAAATTGATTTCACATCAAATTTTGGTGTCAAAATTAAAGAACACTGGTACGTTGCTATTTTAGGAAATTTCAAAACACAATTCATGGATGGTTTCAGCTACCCAAATGATTCGATTAGAACTTCTACGTTTATGGCACCAGGTTATTCGACATTTGCAATTGGTATTGACTATAAACCAACAGATAACTTCTCAATATTTTTATCACCAATTGCTGCAAAAATGACCTTTGTTAATGATCAAGTTTTGGCTAATGCCGGAGCATTTGGAGTTGAAGGTGCTGAATATGACGGACTAGGAAATGTTGTCACTGCTGGAAAACGTTTTAGAGGAGAGTTTGGTGCTTATTTCAAAATGATGTACAATAAAGAACTTGTTAAGAATATCAATATGAAATCTAAATTGGAATTGTTTTCAAATTACTTAAACAATCCTGAAAACATTGATGTTGCTGCTGAAGTTATTTTCAACTTTAAAGTAAACAGCTGGTTTTCTGCTTCATTAAATTTAAACATGTTATATGACCACGACATCCGAATCACAGATTCAAAAGGTGGTGTTGGACCAAGAACTCAATTCAAATCTGTACTAGGTTTAGGTGTATCTTATACAATGAAAAATTTCAAAGAAAAATAAAATCAAATAATTGATTTGAGGAGGGAAGTACTTACTTCCCTTTTTTTATGTCCAATAAATCGCTGAGTTTAGTATTTTCGTGACAGATGAATTTCTTTTCAGACATATCTCTATTCTGGTTAATTCCTTTTGGTCTAATTTGTATTGGACTGTCCTATTGGTATTACCATGGTCAATCTCAATTAAAAGAGCTAAAGAAACATACACAATGGGCACTTATGTTGCTTCGTAGTTTATCCTTGTTTTTGATAGGATTGCTTTTATTTGGGATCATTTTTGAACGAAAAGAAACTAGAATTGAAAAACCTGTCTTTATTGTAATGACGGATAACTCCACATCATTACTCAATTATGCCGATAGTAGTGTGGTTAAAAATCACATCAAAGATATTCACGCTCAATTAAACAAAGAATTTAAAGATCGATTTGAAATTAGAAATTACACGGTCGGGGCGCAGGTATTATTGGATTCGGTCTCTTTAGCTGAAGAAGAATCGAATTTGAATAATGGGTTTGATTTTATCTACAATGAATTTTACAATCGTAATATTGGTGGAATCTGTTTTATAAGTGACGGTAACTTTAACCAAGGTGCTAATCCTATCTACGGAGCAGAGAAAATTAATTTTACACCAATCTTTACTATTGGAGTAGGAGACACGATTGTGAAACGAGATCAGTTATTAAGAAACGTAACGGCAAACAATATTGCTTTTTATAAAAATCAATTCCCTATCGAGGTTAATATTGAAGCCCATAAAATGGGGCGAACAAATACTGAAGTATCTCTTTGGAAAGGTGATGTTAAAATGGATTCAAAGACAATCAATTTCACAGATGGAAATTTAGATTTCGTGAATGTCAGCTTCTTGGTTGATGCAAATGAAATTGGATTTGTAAGTTATACGGTAAAATTAAAAGAGGAAGCCAAAGAATCCTCATTTGAGAATAATAGACGTTCCGTATATGTTGAAGTAATTGACTCTCGAAGTAAAATTCTAATGGTTGCAAACGCACCACATCCTGATATCACTGCAATAAAACAAGAATTAGATAAAGATGAAAACATGGAAGTATCCACCGTTTTACTTAATGAATGGGATGGAAAACTTAATGGATATTCATTAGTAGTTTGGCACAATCCTACAGAAAATGGGGCATCACTTTACAATGCCATTAAGAATACTAAAACCCCAGCACTTTATCTTTTAGGTCTGAATACTTCTCGTTCTTTTGTGGACAAAATAAATTTAGGAATAAGTCTTCCTGCTTCTAATTCAAATGATCAAGTGCAAGGAGCCTTTACTGATGAATTTCAGCTATTCGATATTTCTAACCCACTTAAGAGTGCAATTAAACGTTGGCAACCCTTAACCGTTCCATTTGGAAATATTAATCAGAATGGAAACAACGCATTAATCAAGCAGAAAATCGGGGCTATCGTAAAAGAAACTCCAATTCTTTGTTTTAATTCAAATCAAGGAGGAAAGCGAGGAATACTTATTGGTGAAGGTCTCTGGAAGTGGAAGCTTTCTGATTACTCACAGTCTGGAAGTAATATATTGTTTAACGAATTGATTCAAAAAACAACACAGTATTTAACGGTTAAGACAAATCTTGAACCGTTAAGAATCAATCTTCCCAAAAGATTGACCTCAAAAGAGGCAGTGATAATAAATGGAGAATTCTACAATTCTTCATTTGAACCTATAATTGAGCCTGATTTAAAATTTCAGTTGGTAGACAGTAAAGGAGTGGAGACCGAATATACTTTTGGAAAAAATACAAAAGATTACACTTTGGACTTAGGATCTTTACGCGAAGGGATTTACCAATGGCGAGCGCAAACAACATTTTCAGGACAAAAGTATTTAAAAACGGGTTCTTTTATTGTTGAAAACAGCTCAATTGAAGATTTAGCAACGCATGCCAATCACAATATCCTTGCGCAAATAGCTTCAAAATCGAATGGGCAATTCTATGAGTTAAACAACACATCCAACTTGCTAAAAGACATCAAAACTCGTAAAGACATAGCGAATGTAAGCTATCAAGAATCTAATTTCTTAGACTTAATTGATTGGAAATTATTACTCTTTCTCATCGCTGGTTTATTAAGTTTAGAATGGTTTATACGCAGATACTCAGGAGCGTATTAACTTTTTTTAGTTATTCCTGCAATAATTAAAAAGCAGTGTCGTTATTTAGATAACCAAACATTTTAAAGCCTATGTTAAAAAAATACACTCCAATTGCTCCTCGTGAAGAGTTAAAATTCACTCCTAGTAACTCAACAATTCAAGCGATATTAAATTACAGCAAGTCTGTTGAAGTGAAAGAAACAAAGAGTAAGCAGAAATTACTCATTACATTAAACTAATTTTAAACATAAAAAAAGGGAGCCCAAATTGAGCTCCCTTTTTCATATCCAATTGGTTTCTACCAAATTTTTGAAATCTTATCCTTTGGATTCCTCATTTTGTCTCCTTCTTGAACACCAAAGGCATCAAAGAATTCAGGACAATTCATTAAAGGACCATTAACACGATACATTCCTGGAGAATGTGGGTCATTTGCAATTCGATTCTTTAATTCTTCCTGAGTATAATTTATTTTCCATAATTGCGCATACGCGATAAAGAAGCGTTGAGCTGGAGTAAATCCGTTTCTCGTAACGTTCGATTTAAACTCAGCGGTTTTTGTATATGCATGATATGCCATTGTTAAACCACCTAAATCAGCTATGTTTTCTCCCATTGTTAAATCAGGGTTCACGCAATGTCCTTCAACTGGGCAGAAGCCAGCAAAAGTTTCTCCTAATTTACCAGTTCTTTCTTGAAATGCTTTTAAATCTTGCTCAGTCCACCAATTTCTGAAAGTACCGTCGGCAGCAAACTTTGACCCCATATCATCGAAACCATGTGTAAACTCATGACCGATCACCATTCCAATTCTACCATAGTTCACAGCATCTTCATAATCATTACTAAAAAATGGAGCTTGCATAATTCCTGCAGGAAATGCAATCTCATTTAAAAGTGGGTGATAATATGCATTTACCATATGAGCCGGCATTCCCCATTCTTCCTTGTCCACTTTTTGATTTAATTTAGCCAAGTTTTTTTCATAAGAATGCACCGCAGCCGCGTTGATATTTCCAATATAGTCAGTCGCACTGAAATCAAGATCACTAAAATCTTCCCATTTATTCGGAAAACCTAATTTACGTCCAATTGCATCCAACTTAATTGTTGCTTGCTTCTTAGTATCATTCGACATCCAGTCTAAACCATCAATACGTTCCTGAAAAACCGCTAAGAGATTATCAACCATTGTATTTACTCTTGCTTGAGAAGCATCAGAAAAATGGCGTCCAACAAAGGCTTTCCCAAGTAACTCTCCAAATTCCATATTTGTAATTTCTTCAATTGCACGATCTCCAATCGGCTTCATTTCTGACTTACCGGTCAAGACTTTTCCATAGAAATCAAAATTTGCCTGAACAAAATCTTCAGAAAGGTGTCCTGCATAATGATCCAGTACTTTCCATTTCAAGTAATTCTTAATCACATTTAAATCGGTATTTATAATCAGGAAGTTTAACTCTTTTAAAAATTTAGGTTGCCCCACTATAATCGAATCAAAACTTTCAATACCGGTATTTGAAATATAATCTTCAATATTTAATTCGCCAGACATCGAAATAAAATCCTCTCTAGAAAACTTATTATAGGTGTTTTCAGGGACACGTTGTTCAGCTCTTGACATCATAGATTTAGCCAAATGCCTCTCAACAGACAAAACATCCTCTGAAAAACTGGCTCCTTGATTTGAATTATAGAATTTAGCATACATTGTAACAATGTGCTCTCTATATTGATCTAGAATATCCGCTTTATCACTCTCTAAATAATAATCCTTATTTGGCAGACCAATACCCGCCTGATAGAAATTAACAGAATGATAATCCACGTTTTTTAAATCTTGTCCAACACCAAAGTAGAAAAAGGAATAAATTCCTTTGCGGTGTTGCTCAGAGACTAAGCTCATTAACCCTTTCTTGGAATTTAGAGCATCAATTTTTTCAAAATCAGATTTAACCGCATCAAGTCCTGCACTATTTCTATGTTCCATATCAGTGAAGGACTCATAGTAATCGCCTAAAAGTTGCATGATGGTTCCTTTCGGGGCATCCGACGCTTTAGCTTCTTCTAAAATTTTAGTTAATTTCTTTTTGTTACTTAGATCAAGTTCGTTAAAACTTCCCCAACGTGATTCAGATGCAGGAACAGGGTTGTTTTCCAACCAAGAACCATTAGCGTAATTAAAGAAATCCTCTCGTGGACTAACTTCTAAATCTAGATACTCAGTATCAATTGTCTGGTATTTACCATTGTCAGCAACTTGAGCTACAGAATCTACAGCAGCATCGGTCGCTTTTTTTGAAGCATCACAAGAAACAAGTGAAACTGCAACGGTTATAGGAATAATTATATTTTTCATTGTTTTAGTTTTTGTGTACATATTTCATTTCAACGTGAGGAATACCATCTTCCAGATACTCTTTTCCCGTAGATACGAATTCATGTTGAGTGTAATATTTCTCTAAGTGTTTTTGAGCAGAAATAACGATTGGAGAATTTCCAAATTCCTGAAGTGCAAATTTCATTGCAAAAGACATCAATTCATGTCCGATGCCATTACCACGAATATCATCTTCAATGACAACACGTCCAATTGCACATTCTGGGTAAGAAAGTCCAGGAGGGAGGATGCGCGCTGTTGCGACAACATTCCCTTTACCATCGCGACATAATAAATGATAACATTTCTTGTCTTTCCCGTCAAGATCCAAATATGCGCAATCCTGTTCTACAACGAACACACGTAACCGTAAAGCTACGATATCATGAAACTCATTTAAGGTTAAATCTCTGTAATGTTTTACTTGCCAATCTAAATGCATTCAGCTTCTTTTTTAATTTTTTATACTTGAATTACCCCAACATTGTAGGCTTTTTCTGCTTTTTTATGATTTGCCATTTCTATCCCCAAAGAGATTACATTTCTCGTTTCTACTGGGTCAATGATCGCATCCGTCCAAATTCTACTTGCAGCGTAATACGGAGAGGTCTGTTCATCGTATCTATTCTTAATTGAATCGAACAATTCTTTTTCACGCTCAGGTGTAATTTCTTCTCCTTTTGCCTTTAAAGAAGCGACCTCAATTTGAAGAAGTACTTTCGCAGCGGCAGAACCACTCATTACAGCTAATTCAGCTGTTGGCCATGCTACAATTAACCTTGGATCATAAGCCTTTCCACACATCGCATAGTTACCTGCACCATATGAATTCCCCATGATAATGGTGAACTTCGGAACAACTGAATTAGCCATTGCACCGACCATTTTGGCTCCATCTTTAATAATACCTCCATGTTCACTTTTCGATCCAACCATAAACCCGGTAACATCTTGAAGAAAAACCAAAGGAATATTCTTTTGATTACAATTCATTATAAAACGTGCGGATTTATCTGCTGAATCAGAGTAAATCACTCCACCAAATTGCATTTCACCCTTAGCATTCTTTACAATTTCACGTTGATTAGCAACGATTCCAACGCTCCAACCATCTATTCTCGCATAAGCACAAACAATTGACTGCCCATATTCTTTTTTATACTCAGTGAATTTAGAATCATCCACGATACATTCAATAATATCTCTTACGTTGTAAGGCTTAGAACGATCTTCAGGCATAATACCATAAATTGATTTTGGATCTTTTGCTGGAGCGATAGGATCCTTACGGTCAAAGCCAGCGGTTTCAGATTTTCCAATCTTATCCATTAAATCACGGATAGTCTCTAAACACTCTTCATCACTTTCAGTTTTATAATCACAAACACCCGAAATTTCCGTATGTGTTGTCGCACCTCCAAGAGTTTCATTATCAATTGATTCACCTATAGCTGCCTTAACTAAATAAGACCCAGCCAAGAAAATTGTACCTGTTTTATTTACAATTAATGATTCATCAGACATAATAGGAAGATATGCACCTCCAGCAACACAACTTCCCATTACAGCTGCAATCTGAACAACACCCATAGAACTCATTACAGCGTTGTTTCTGAAAATCCTTCCAAAATGTTCTTTATCAGGAAAAATCTCATCTTGCATTGGAAGATAAACACCTGCAGAATCTACTAAATAGATAATCGGTAATTTGTTTTCCATCGCAATTTCTTGAGCTCTCAAATTCTTTTTCCCCGTAATTGGGAACCAAGCTCCTGCTTTAACAGTAGCGTCATTTGCAACAACGATACATTGCTTTCCTGAAACATACCCAATAACGGTAACAACACCACCGGCAGGACAACCACCATGTTCTTTATACATTCCATACCCAGCAAATGCACCCATTTCAAAGCGCTCGGTGTCTTTATCGAGTAGTAAGTCAATACGCTCTCTAGCTGTAAGTTTCCCTTTTGAATGGAGTTTTTCAATACGTTTTTTACCACCACCTTCGTAAATCTTTTCTAATTCACGATTTAATGCAGAGATCTTAAGGCGCATTGTATCATCATTCTTATTAAATTCTAGTTCTTTCTTTGAAATACCCATATTATTCTATCATAAAGTCGCTCAAATATAGTCATTTCTTCATGGAGAAAAAAGACCGTTTATACCATTCTAGAACAATATTCAACACTTCATTGTTAGAAGATTATAGATAAAAAGATTATAGAATTGAGTTACATTTGAATCATGCAAGACACATTTAAATATAAAGGAATGCGAAAAAAGCTCATTAATGAGCTGAGAGAGAAAGGTATAAATCAAGAATCGATCCTTGAGGCTTTTGACCGAGTACCGCGTCATTATTTTTTAGACAATGCTTTTGCCGAACAAGCATACTCAAATATGCCTTTTCAAATTGGATCAGGCCAAACAATTAGTCACCCATACACAGTTGCCTTTCAAACTCAACTATTAGATGTAAAAAAGGGAGATAAAATACTTGAAATTGGAACTGGTTCAGGATTTCAAACTTCAATTTTATGTGCGTTAGGTGCAAAGGTTTTTAGTATTGAACGACACAAACCATTACACCTAAAAGCTAAATCTATATTACATAAATTAAACTTTACACCTCGATTGAGTTTTGGTGACGGATACAAAGGACTGCCATTATTTGCTCCATTCGACAAAGTGATCATCACTTGTGGAGCACCAAGAATACCTGAGGATTTAATGGATCAACTAAAGGTAGGAGGGATTATGATTATTCCTATTGGAGAAGGTGAGAAGCAACAAATGAAGCGAATCACAAAAACATCAAATACAGAAGTTGAAATTGAAGAATTTGGTGTATTCAGCTTCGTTCCAATGCTCGAGAAAAGAGTGAAATAAAAAAAGGGATAACTTTCGCTATCCCTCTTATTTTTTTTCGCACTGAAAGATTCTAGTGCCCTTTTGCAGCTAAATAACGTTCAGCATCAAGAGCAGCCATACAACCTGTACCTGCAGCTGTAATTGCCTGACGGTATGTCTTATCCGCTGCATCACCTGCAACAAATACACCAGCAACATTTGTTTTAGACGTTCCAGGCTCTGCATACTCAATATATCCAGTACTATCTAAGTTGATATAGTCTTTAAATATATCTGTATTTGGCTTGTGGCCAATAGCAACGAAGAAACCAGTACATGGAATCGTTTTTTCCTCACCAGTAACGCTATTTTTAACAAGTGCTCCTGTAACTCCCTGACCATCTCCTAAAACTTCAACAGTGTTTGTATTATATAGGATTTCTATGTTTTCAGTGTTTTTAACTCGATCCGCCATGATCTTAGAAGCTCTAAACTCATCTTTACGTACAAGCATAGTTACTTTTGTACAAAGTTTAGATAAGTAATGTGCTTCTTCACAAGCTGAATCACCAGCACCTACAATCACAGTCTCTTGTCCTCTATAAAAGAAACCATCACATACGGCACAAGCAGAAACACCACCACCATTCTTTAAGTATAATTGTTCGCTTTCCAAACCTAAGTACTTTGCAGAAGCACCAGTAGAAATAATAACCGTTTCTGCATGGATTTCTTTACCATCATCAGCCCAACATTTATGGACATCTC
>JBFHHS010000091.1:0-10056 GCA_041596895.1 Crocinitomicaceae bacterium
AAGGTAAATGAAGCGCTGTTCGACTTGATTCAATCAATGTCAAAATCAGAAAAAAGATATTTTAAATTAATGTCTTCTCGTCATAAAATTGGCGAAGAAAATAACTATGTCGTTTTATTTGATTTTATCGATAAACAAGACGTTTACAATGAAGATGAGATTTTTAAGTCGTTTGATGGAGCTGCTTTTTTGAATCGTTTTTCAATCACCAAAAAAAGATTATACGATCATATCTTGTCATCTTTAGATTCATTTCATATCTCAAATTCTATCGAAGCACAACTGTTTAAGTCACTTCATTCTGCTGATATTTTGTTCGAAAAATCTCTGTACGATCAGAGTCGGAGAGTACTGCGGAGTGCTGAGAAACTAGCTTCGAAGCACGAGAAATCAGAAATTCTATTGCTAATCTCGAAAAAACAAAAACGCTTGCTCGAAACAAGTGGTTACCTCGATGTTAGTGAAAAGAATTTTGTCGATTTGTTTGAGAAAGAAGAATTATCGCTTAAAGCTATTCAAGTGTATAATCGCTTGTGGACTATAAAAAGTAGATTGTTCGCATACCTTTCTAAAAAAGGAGTTGCGAGATCTCAAAATGAAATAGAAGAATATCAAGTAATATGTAATGATTTATTCATCGATGTTGATGCATGGCAAGTAAATACAGAAGTGAAGTACTTGTACCATCATACGTTGAGTGCATTTTATTATGCTGTAGGAAACTTACAAGAATCACTGGATCATTTAAAGGTCAATTTAGAATACATAGAATCCAATAAGGCAGGCTTTAATATTGAACTCAATAAACAAGTTTCAGTGTACACCAATGCAATTTATGTGTCTGATAAGCTTGGGTATCATAAAGATTCCATAGCGTATTTGAAACGTTTAAAAAAAATGGCCCAAGGGATGGATTCAAATGAAGACATCGCAATCAAGTTGTTTTCAAGTATTTCAAGTATTGAATTTAGCATGAGCTTGAAGAAAGGAGATTTTTCAAACGCTCAAGTAATTGCGGAAAGGGTAGAGCAAAAATTGGAGGTGTACGGAGATAAAATTGTACCGATTAGAAGGGCTTTTCTAGAATTTAAAATGGCTGTTGTTTGTATGGGGAATGCAAATTATAGCGATGCTCTTAAATGGGTAAACCGCATATTAAATGATTCGAACCTCGATAAAACGGAGGATATAATTGGTTTTACACAGTTGTTAGATTTGCTCATTCACATTGAACTCAACCATGATAAGTTGTTGCCGTATTCTTTAAAAAGTACATTAAGATTCTTTAAGACCAGAAATCGATTATATAATTTCGAAAAGGTTTTTTTACAATTCATCAGTAAGTTGATTAAATGTGATGACCGATTCGAAGTAGAAACAATATGGGAGGAATTATTTAATGAATTGGGAACAATTACAGACGATAACTTTGAGAGTGTTGCCTTGGAGTATTTCGATTTTACTGCATGGGCAGAATCCAAACTTAAAAGAAAATCGTTTGATTTAGTAATCCGTGAAAAATACAATAAGAATCTAAGAAAAGCTTCTTAATCATTAAAATGATTCCAGCCTTGTGCTTTTAATTCTATGGCAGAACCTGATTTGTCTATGAAATAGATTCCGTCAGATTTATCCGTGATATGTCCAATAATGGACATGTGTGGATTTCCTTTAACCTTTTCGAAGTCAGCTTGAGGGACAGTGAATAATAATTCATAATCTTCGCCTCCATTTAAAGCGCAAGTACTTGGATCCAAGTTGAATTCTAATGCGGTCATCGAAGTTTTAGCGTCAATCGGAATTTTCTCGTCGTAAACGTGGCATCCAACATTACTCGCTTTACAGATGTGCATTATTTCTGAAGCAAGACCGTCAGAGATATCAATCATGGATGTAGGTTTAACATCTAAATCTTTCAAAAATTGAATAATATCTTTTCTGGCTTCTGGCTTTAACTGTCGTTCAATGATGTAATCATGCCCGTCTAAATCCGGTTGTATTTCTGGATTCGCATTGTAAACGGCCTTCTCTCGTTCTAAGATTTGTAGTCCCATATAGGCAGCTCCTAAATCACCAGTGGCAACTAATAGATCATTTTCTTTGGCTCCAGAGCGATAAACGATGTCTTTTTTCTTAGCTGACCCAATCGCAGTAATACTGATTGTAAGTCCTGATAGTGAGGATGTTGTGTCGCCTCCAATTAAATCTACCTTGTAAATAGAGCAAGCCGTTCGTATTCCATCGTAAAGCTCTTCTAAAGCTTCTACCGGAAACCTGTTTGAAACAGCTATGGATACAGTGATTTGTTCTGCAGTACCATTCATAGCGCAAATGTCAGACACATTCACAGCTACCGCTTTATATCCCAAATGCTTCAGAGGCATATACATTAGGTTAAAATGTACTCCTTCAATGAGCATGTCTGTAGAGATTAGTTTAGCATCTTCTTCAGATATTGAAATTACAGCGGCATCATCTCCAATTCCACAAGTCGTGTCAGGGTTTTGATTTACGAAGTCCTTTGTTAAATGGTCAATAAGTCCAAATTCACCTAGTTTTTCCAATTCCGTTCTTTGATCACTCATGCTAAAAAATTTGTGCAAAGTTAATTCAAATTTCAGGAATACTCCGAATTAAGTGGTAATGATTCTAATGCAATTTTTTGACATAAAAAAGGCGAGTTGAAAGACTCGCCTTTAGTATAGTAAGATTTATTTCGATTAAGGAATCACCTCAACCTGAACATTGGTAGGGCGGTACCTTGTTCTAATTACACCACCTTCAGATGTACCTTCAGTTACAGCAACTTCGTTCACACGGTCAATATAACAAGTAGAAGTCCCTAAAGCTAAGTTGCTTAGTTGGTTAACTCCCATTACAATGTTTGTAGCACCTGGCGTAAATGCAAAGAAAGATGCATCTTCTCCCCAAGTCCAACTACCTAAGAATAGGTTTGCACGCTCGTTTGTAGCAAGTGGATTTCCAACCCAAGTGAATGTATTGGCTTGTGATTTAATAATAGTATCAAATCCAGCTTCATAAGCAATGGTATCCATATTAGGTACAGAGTTCGTAAAAGTCGTACTTTCCGTATTTGTATATGCAAAAGTTCCGGCCGTAATTTTCCCCGCATATTCTTTCGCATGACCGCTGTAAATAACATTGTATGGTAAAGGGTCACCATTGAAAGTGACTTCAGCAGGAGAGGTTGCTTCTAAAAGAGTTCCAGTTGGTGTACCGAACCTTAATCGAGCAATAGCAACAGTTTTGTCTGAGTTTTGGTTGTAAAATAACTCATAAACTGTGTAGATTTTATCTTGATTTACATCGGAAGAGTCTTCTTTTTGACAAGAGGTCATCAATACCGGTATTGATAATACAGCAAGGGCTGCAAAGATTAATTTTTTCATAGGTTTTTGTTTTGTTTTGATTAGCACTACAAATATAAAACGAAAAATCATTCCAAAAAATTGTATCCTGCTAAAAAGAGGTCTTACCCCTTTAAAAACAGTAAATTATATTTGCTCTAAATTGTTTGGATTGTTTTTTATTTCAAAAACGTTTCTATTTGTTGACTTTCAATTATTTGTTGACTTGGATTTGAGTTTGCTAACACAATCATGCATTTCGCAATGTCAACGGCATCGACCGCTCTATATTTTTTCAAAGGACCAATAAAAAGAAAACGTAATGCTTTAAACATGACTGTTGCAAACTTCTCCATGTTTCTAAATTCTTTCCGATTCCCAGTTATTAATGATGGTCGTAGAATGATGGTGTTCGGAATGTTTTGATCTAATACCGCTTGCTCCATTTCACCTTTTGTCTTGTTATAAAAAATAGAGCTATTTGCATTTGCGCCAATTGCAGAAACTACCGCATACGATGTGATTCCATTTTTTCTCGAAAGCTTTGCTGCCGAGGTCGGGATACCAAAATCAATGTTTCTATATGTGGTTGTATCAGGAGTTTTCTTTTTTGTTGTCCCTATGCAACAGAAAACATGATCTGCAACAAATTCATTGGAATACTTTTCAAGTTCAAAAAGATTGACAATATGTTCGGTGATTTTAGTATGTTGAATTCCCAGTTCTTTTCTGTTGAACAAAATGATTTCCTTATATCTATCATCTAGTAATAATTGTTCTAATAGTAAGCTGCCTGTGAGACCACTTGCACCTAATATAATTGCCTTCATTCCTTTGCGTATTTGAGGTAAAGTTCATCATTAAATGTGACATGGGGTAATTAAACTTGAATAATTCAATTTTTGATAAAAAAACGTGATTTTAGACAGGGAACATAATAAATCAGTAAGTTTTTAGATAAAAAAGCTATAAAAATGTGAAAAATTAGTTGTTTTCACTAAATTAGTAAAGTTGTCGTATTTTGAGAGTTTCAAATGTTTTAATACGCGAAATTTAAGGAGTAACCTTGAATTTGAATTATTGTTTGAATCAAAGAAGAAAGGGAGAGTATATTGGAAAAAGTAAAACACCAACAATCAAATAATAACAAATCGGACGAATCAATAACCAGTCTCACTCAATTAGTTGAGGCCTTAAAATCTGCTCCGGTAGAACAGTACATTTCTATTTCAAATAAATTAGACCTTTCACAAGATGATGTGTTGTCATATGCTTCTTGGTCTGATGAGTCATATACACGAAATTGTCTAGAACTCAATGATAAGTTTGAATTAATCTTGCTTTGCTGGGAACCTGGTCAAATCACACCTATTCATGATCATGGCGGTGAAGAATGTTGGGTTTATTTCGTAAACAGTCAGTTTCAAGAAATCATTTATGAAAAAGAAGGGGATAATTTAACGAAGTCCTCCAAGGCGATTGTGACTCACGGTGATATTTCATATATGTCCGATTTTATGGGAGTTCATAGTTTACAGAATATCGGAAAAAATCGAGGTTTTTCATTACATCTTTATGCAAAACCGATTACATCCTGCAATGTTTTCAATGATGACTTAGATCAGTTTGAATTGGTTGAAATGAATTACGATACACAAATAGAATTAACGAATTGATATGAAATCGAATATAAAAGCTGATTTAGAACTGTTCAACCAGTTGGTTGAGGTATTACTGGAAGAAGAAGCTCAAAAACCCGTTGCGGAACGCATTGAAGCGGAAGAATTATATAATACAATTGACTTATCACTTAATAAGGAGCCTTTATTAGATGAAGATTTTAAGAAAACATTGCAAGATGTTTTGATAGCAACTCCTAAAACAGCCACCAATTTATTTTTCAATCAATTGTTCGGGGGTAGACAGGGGAAGGCAATTGTTGGGGATCTTTTGGCTGTGATGCTTAATAATAGCATGTACACGTATAAGGTTGCCGGTCCACAAGTTGGGATAGAGCAAGAAATTATACGAAAATCATGTGATTTAGTCGGCTATGGACAGGGAAGTAATGGAACTTTCCCAACAGGTGGGTCTATGAGTAATTATATGGCTTTAATTATGGCCCGCGATAAACATGATCTTTCGATTCGGTCTAAAGGGGTGATGAAACCTTTAACAATATACACCTCCAAAGAATCACATTATTCAAATGCAAAAAATGCTAGCTTTTCTGGTATTGGTAGAAATAATGTTAGATATATTGATTCTGATGAGAATGGGTGTATGATTCCAGAAAGCTTAGAAGCTCAAATTAATTTGGACATTAAAGCAGGTTTAACACCGATATATGTCAATGCAACTGCAGGAACGACCGTGCTCGGTGCTTTCGATCCGATTGATAAAATTGCGGATGTTTGTGAAAAATACAAGTTATGGTTACATGTGGATGGTGCCTATTCTGGGGCCGTAATATTTAGTGACAAATACCGTCATCTTTTAAAAGGAATGGAGCGTTCTGATTCTTTTAGTTATAATGCGCATAAGATGATTGGTACACCCCTGACCTGTTCTGTAATCTTGGTAAAGGATAAAAAAGACTTGAGCAACTCGTTTAGCAATGATGCTGATTATTTGTATCAAACCGATGGTGATGATTTTAACCTTGGAAAAACATCATTCCAATGTGGAAGACGTAATGATGCACTAAAATTTTGGACATTATGGAAGTCTGTTGGTTCGAAAGGAATAGAAGAAATCATTGATCACCAATTTGAATTGGCTGATGTTGCTCGGGATTATATTAGAAGTAATCCAGATTATAAACTTTATAGCTTTGATGATTCAATTTCTATCTGTTTTAATTACAAAGGAATTGACGCAAATAAATTATGTACTGCATTATATGAGGAGCAGGTTACGGTTGTTGGATTTGGGACCTTTCAAGAAGATGAATTCGTGCGATTGGTTACAATAAATGCAAACAATTCACCAGAAGATATTCTGAATTTCTTCAAAGTAATGGAAGATTTTGTAGATCGACATCCGGAACTAGTAAAATAATATCGTTTTAAAGCACTCATTATGAGTGCTTTTTCTTTTTGGTGAAAGTTTTTTTGAGTTTTTGAAATCCAGATGAGTTTGGTCGGCGTATGTATCTCGAATTTTAAAACAAATCATATGAAAACTAGAATTTTAACATTGGCGACATTTACTTTAGCTCTTACGGCAAGTACATTTGCTCAAACAACGGTAGTAGGTGGAGAACAAATGTTTCCAAAAAAGAACATCGTAGAAAATGCTGTAAACTCGAAAGATCACACGACTTTGGTGGCAGCAGTTAAAGCTGCAGGTCTGGTAGACGCACTTCAGGGTGATGGCCCTTTTACAGTTTTTGCACCGGTGAATGATGCCTTTGAGAACCTTCCTGACGGAACGGTAGCAACATTATTGAAACCAGAGAATAAAGCAACACTCTCAAAAGTATTAACGTATCACGTGGTAGCAGGTAACTACGATTTCGATGCAATCCAAAAAGAAATCAAAAAAGGAGGGGGAAAAGCTGCTTTTAAAACTCTAAGTGGTAATCAATTAATGGCAACAATGAATGGTAGTCATAATATCCAACTGATTGATGAAAACGGAAATACTGCAAATATTTCAGTGTATGATGTGAGCCAATCGAATGGTGTAATTCATGTAATTGATTCGGTTGTTCTTCCGAAATAGAAGCATCTAGATTGAATAAAAAAAGGTTCGACATGTAGTCGAACCTTTTTTTTGTACTAGAATTAAGCTGCTTGATATAATCCATAAAATACCAACAACCATAAAATTCCTTTCGCTAGAAAAAAAATAAAGGCTATCCATCCAACCTGTTTTTTCCATTTTTTCATGAATCCAAAATTATAGTCGTTTGATCTATTTAGTCCCAAAAAAAAGGACTTTTCGCATTCAATTCTGAAAAAATACCCTGTTTATGGTATCGAATTTTGCGGATATACCACTTTTTAGGTATTGAGTACAATAGGATCAACAGATACTTTTGCCTTGTTATTTATAATTAATCTAAATAAAAATAAGATGAAAAAAATATTACTGTGTGCATTAGGATTATCCTCATTCGCTATGTCACAAACAGCAGATTCAATTAGTTTGGAGGTTGGGTACTCGAATGATTCCTATTATAGCTTTGAAAATGGAGAAGTCCTAAATACAGCAGCGGATAATTGGGATTTGGCTTTTGAATTGGATGTGTTTGGTGCTGGGGTTAGGGTCAATAACTCACGGTCTAGTGTTTGGGTTTATCCAGGTGCAATAACGGATTGGACATCACTAGACACGAATGGTATGGTTTCAAGTTGGGAAAATAATCTCAACGATTATTCGACTTGGGCCTTAGGTGCTTTGAACCTAGCTGCCGACCAAAGTTCATCAACAGATCTTGGATGGGGTGAGTACAATACAATTACACATCAAATTGAAGGATCGAGAATTTTTGTGATTGAGTTGAATGATGGCTCATTCCGTAAACTCTTTATCGAAGACCTTGCAGCTGGAGCGTATGCTTTTAAAACGGACTTTATCGACAATTCTAATGAGGTTAACACGATTATTACGAAGGCAAATTATACGGGGAAAAATTTCGTGTATTTTGATGTTTTAACTGGTACAGTTATAGATAGAGAACCACTTTCTTCAAGTTGGGATGTTTTATTTACAAACTATATTTTGGAGTTAGCTCCTGGTTATATTGGTTCGGTGACTGGTGCTTTACAAAATTTAAATGTCCAAGTATCGAAAGTAGAAAATACACCTGTGGCGACGAGCTCCTATGGAACTTTTGAAACTGAAATCAATACAATTGGTTACGATTGGAAATCTTTTAACATGTCTACTTTTTCTTATGACATTGTAAATGATTTGAGTTATTTCGTTCAGTTAGAGAATGGAGATGTATGGAAGTTGGTATTTACCGATTTTGGTGGGAGTTCAACTGGTAAAATATACTTTACAAAAGAAAAAATTGAATCGGCTGGTGTCCCAAGTATTGATGTAAACATCTCAATTTATCCTAATCCAGTTCAAAACGCATTGAATATAGAGAGTTCAAAGTCATTGAATTCAATTGAAATTATAAGTGCTCAAGGGGAGCGTGTTTTTGAGTTAGACAAACAGACTACTTCTTCAACTTCAATTGATTTGAGTCAATTGGAAAATGGAGTGTACTTTCTAAAAGCTTTAACTGAAGATCACCAATCATCAATCCAAAAAATAATCGTTCAACATTAATCAATCATGAAAAGAATAATAGCATTTGCATTATTAGCAATCGTATTAGTAAGCTGCTCAGAAGGGCAAAAAGAAGTTAAAACGGATATAAACAAAAAGGTTGGGGTACTGCTTGTAAACCACGGTTCACACTCTGAAACATGGAGGGATATGTTAACGGATGTAGAGGATAAAGTGAAAAAAGATATCCTTGAATTTGAAGGTGTAACTGAAATTAAAACAGCCTTCATGGAGTACAATGAACCTTCTATCGCAACACAATTGAAGTATTTTGATGAAAATGGTTTTACCGATGTTGTTTTGGTTCCAATTTTCTTAACGGTAAGTTCTCATTATTCACATGACATTCCTGTAATTGCTGGAATTTCTTCTGATCCAAAAATAAAGGAAGAGCTGGCAAAAGAAGAGATTGAAGTATACAAGGCAAAAGCGCGTGTTACAATTACTCCTCCATTAGATTTTACAACCTTGTTAAAGAAAAACATTGCACGTAGAGTCGAGGCTCTGAGTAAGGATGCTTCAAATGAAGCTGTTTTATTAGTGGCCTATGGAGACGAACAATACAATCAACAATGGGAAGAAATGGTTTCTGAAATTGGGAAGTACTTGAAGGTAAAAACGAAACATGAAATGGTAGCATATGCTTGGTGTGGTCATATTGTTCGTTATTCATCAGACCCTACAACGGAAGGAATCGCAAAATTGATGGAATTTGAAGATAATGTGATTGTTATTCCAGTTTTGGTTGCTAACGATGAACATTTTCAAGGTGAAATTATTCAGGATGGTGTTGATGCTGCTGAGAATGCAAGTCATGTTATTTATAAACAAGATGCCATTCTTCCAGATGCAAATTTGAATCAATGGGTTATTGATATCACAGGCGAAACTTTAGAAGCTCTATAGTTAAAATCAATGAGAAGAGTAACATCAGATCGGAGTAAGATTGTAGCCACAATGGTGGTTGCAATCTTTTTCTTGTTTTTTTGGATCAACGGTCCATTACTTAATTCATTGGATTTAAATTTTGTTCAAGATGAAAATTTGGAGATTGTAAAGCCTGTTTTGATCTCGGATGATCCGATCCAATTAAATTCATATGTGAATACCGTTGATGAGGTTGTTACTTCAGGCGATGGGTTCAATATGGTGTTGGATGAAGCAGAGGAGGTTACACAAAGTTCTGGATTATTAATGGATGAGCATCAAGTTCAATCTTCTGAATATGGAGATGAATTGTTGGCAAATGCAAGAAAATTCTACGGGAATAATGTAAGTTATGAGCTCAAGCAAACAGAAGATTTCTACTATGTTTCGATTGAAGGTGGCAGTGAAAATTTGTTTTACTTTCAGAGTAAGGGGCTTTCAGACGATATAAAAGGATATTCCGGACCAATAA
>JBFHHS010000092.1:0-9930 GCA_041596895.1 Crocinitomicaceae bacterium
AACTTTATTGAGACGGATCCTATACAGCTTCCTCATCAATTCGAAAAGAAAGAAGACATTGAAATTGTTGCCTTTCTAGTTGCAACCATCGCTTGGGGAAACAGAACTTCAATCATTCGAAGCGGTAACCGTATTATCGATATCATGGGGAGAGATCCGCATAATTTTATACTCAATTACACTTCACAACCCATAGAGTTTGTTCACAGAACATTTAACGCTGTTGATTTAGACTTCTTTTTCAGAAGTTTGCGCAATATCTATGAAAATGGTGGACTTGAGCAGGCATTCTGTAACCACCCTGAAATCACGGGAGTAAAAGGACGAATTATCCATTTCAGAGAATTATTTCTAAGTACAGAACACGACAAGCGAAGTGAAAAGCACCTATCCAACCCTTTAAAAAATTCTGCTGCGAAACGTATTAATATGTTTTTAAGGTGGATGGTTAGAAACGACGCAACAGGGGTTGACTTTGGGATATGGAAATCCATACCAACTTCAGAATTATATCTCCCACTCGATGTACACACAAGCAACAATGCGCGAAGCTTAGGCTTAATTACTCGAAAACAAAACGACTGGAAGGCATTGGAAGAGTTAATGGAAAACTTGAAATCATTTGATTCAGAAGATCCAGTAAAGTATGATTTTGCTTTATTCGGAATTGGAGCTTTTGAATAATCGAATCTTGAAAATATTTCATGAACACAACGATAAAATTTTATCTTTGATACCATGAAGTTTTTGTATCCGGAATTTCTTTGGGCTTTCGCAATTTTAATCATCCCAATTATTATTCATCTCTTCAATTTCAAGCGATACAAAACCCTTTATTTCTCTAGTTTAACATTCGTTAAGCATGTTGACCAACAAACGAAATCAACTCAAAAACTAAAACATCTACTGGTTCTATTTTCGAGACTGTTCGCATTCATTTTTCTAGTCCTTGCTTTTGCTCAGCCCTATTTTTCAGATAGTAATGATTCTGCTAAATCGAAAAATGAGATCATTGCTTTCTATATTGACAATTCATTTTCTATGCAAGCAATTGGTGCCGATGGAGAATTACTTTCGGAAGCAAGAGAAAATGCAAGACAAATAATAAAAAACGCACCGTTAAGTACACGTTTTCTCATTGGAACTAACTCAAAATCAGGAAATGAAGAACGTTTATTATCCAAAGTCGAAGCATTTGAAAAACTAGATCAGATTGAACTCTCTCCATTAACACGATCTATAACCGACATTATACAATGGCAAAGCGAACGTCTTGCTGAAAGTGATGTCGTTGAAGAAGGCACCGCAACACAACATATTATTTTAAGTGACTTTCAGAAAGTAAGTAGCTTTAACCCAAAATCGACTCCCTTAAAGATTAATTCTAACAGTTCATTTTTCCCTGTTAAGTTAGTTCCTGAAAGTAGCGACAATATTTTCATTGATTCAATTTGGTTCACTGCACCTATACATAAACTAGGGGCAAAAAATGAACTAAACATTCAATTGGAAAACCCGTCTAGTTCAGATTTAAAGAACGTTGAATTGACAATCAACATAGGGGAATACAAAAACACTATTTTCGTTGACTTACCGAAAAATGAAGTTACAACTACACAAATTGGTTATACAGACAAAACAATAGGCACTAAAAAAGGGGAAATTAGACTTTTCGATAACCACGTACAATTTGACGACTCATACTTCTTAACTTATGAAGTTAGACAAAATGTAAACATCCTACTACTTGATGGTGAAGATGCTATTGACAACATCGAAACCGTTCTTAACTTGGATGAGTTTTATATCACAAACAGAAAGAAATTAACTAGTATCACGAGAGAAGATTTTGCGCAAAAAGATCTAATTATCATAAACGGGGCGAATTCAATTTCAAGGGGAGCTATGAACTACATTACCGCTTTTGCATCAACAGGAGGAACAGTAAGTTTATTCCCTGGGAAAGCCCCTAAAGCAGCAGATTGGAACGAATTACTCCTCTCCTTGAATCTTCCTACGATTTCAAGAACGGTGACATCAGGAAATAAAATTAAAACACTGAATTACGACGACCCTTTTTTCAGTGGGATTTTTGAAACGAAAAGCACAAACTTAAATTTACCAAGTGTAACTAAAGTCTTTCAGGCAGTCAAGAACTCTAAAACACTGGGACAAAATCTAATCGAATTACAAAATGGACTCCCTCTACTCGCTTTCAATCAACAATCAGGTAGGTCGTTCATGTTTTATAGTTCATTGCATTCTGATTTTGGAAACTTTACAAAAGATGCTTTGTTCACTGCGGTTATACTTCGCATGGGAGAATTAAGTCAACGTAATCAACCTGAATACATGACAATCGGTGAATCAAGTCGTTATCCAATATACGCAAAAACAGATGGAGAAACACCAATACATATAGTTGGTAAAGACTTAGACTTTATTCCACAAACTGTAACAACATCAGGAGTTAAATACATTTCTTTGGCAAACTCCTCTAGCTTACAAGAACTTTACGCAGGGAACTATTCTATAAAAACCGACAAAGTGATTGGTGGCATAAGTTTAAATTACAATCGCAACGAATCAATACTTGAGAGTCACACTGAAGAAGAGATCACAACGAGTTTTGAACAACTTGGAATTAAAGACATTACATTCAACGAAATTAACGGGTCGTCAAATGCAGCCTTGATAAGTATTGAAAAACCGTTTAGTTATTGGAAGCTTTGTATCATTTTAACATTTATTTTTGTGTTACTCGAAATGGTATTTGTGCGATTTTTAAAATAAAACAGAAGTATGAAAATCTTGATTAAACAAGCCCGTATTACTGATTCATCCTCTCCTTTCAATGGAAAAGTGAAAGATATTCTCATTGAAGAAAATGTCATTTCAAAGATTGACGATTCCATAAAAGACAATGATGCTAAAATCATTGAAGCAGAGAATTTACATGTATCTCAAGGTTGGGTTGATTTAAAATCGAGTTTTTGTGATCCTGGGATGGAACATAAAGAAACAATTGAATCAGGATTAGATGCTGCTGCATTTGGAGGTTATACACATGTAGCTGTTTTACCAAGTACAACTCCTGTTGTAGATGGAAAAAGTCAAATCCAATACATTCATAATCGTGCGCAAAACCATGTTACTTCCATTTATCCGATAGGAGCAATAACAGTAGGAATGAAAGGTGAAAACCTTTCGGAGATGTATGATATGTATACAAATGGTGTTCGTTTATTTTCAGACGATTTAAAACCTGTTTCTTCAGGCATCATGTATCGCGCATTGCTCTACTCCAAGAATTTTGGAGGTAAAATCATTGCTTTTTCCAGAGATCACTCTATTGCGGGAAAAGGAATGGTAAATGAAGGAATGGCATCCACTAAAACAGGATTAAAAGCTGACCCTTCAATCGCTGAAATTATTGCCCTTGAGCAAAACATCCGATTGGTAGAATACACTGGAGGAACAATTCACTTTACAGGAGTATCCACAGCAGAAGGAGTTCGATTGATTCGCGAAGCAAAGAAAAAAGGACACAAGATAACAGCAGATGTTCATATCGCAAATTTAATCTATAATGAAGAAGCTGTTTTAGGTTTTGAAAGCGATTATAAGGTGATGCCTCCATTGCGTTTTGAAAGCGATCGTATTGCTTTGTGGGAAGGATTGAAAGATGGTACAATTAATTGCATTGTTTCTGACCACAGGCCGAATGATAAAGAAGAAAAAGATGTTGAATTTGATGTAGCCGAGTTTGGATCGTTGAATTTACAAACGAGTTTTGGTGCACTAAATACTGTTTCTGAATTCGATTTATCAACAGTTATTCATTCTTTCACAAAAGAAGCACGTTCAATATTGGATTTAGAATCAATCCAAATTAAAGAAGGACAACCAGCTGATTTAACCTTGTTTACCCCAAATAAACAGTGGTCACTGAGCAAAGAAGATATTTGTTCATACACAACTAACACGCCACTTGTGAATAAAGTATTGACAGGAAAAGTTGTAGGAGTTTTAAATAACGGTAAATTAGCAATCAAGGAATAAATCAACCAAATGACTACGAAGCGTAATTTTATCAAACAATTTTTCAAAGACAAGAAAATGGTTGGGGCGGTTAGCCCTAGTTCTAAATTCCTCGGTGAAAAAATGCTTGAAAATGTAGACTTCGAGTCTTCAAAAGTTATTGTGGAATTGGGTCCTGGCACAGGTGTTTTTACCGACATGATTATTCAACGTATGGCTCCGGATGCGAAATTGTTGGTCTTTGAATTGAACGATGATTTTTACGGAAAACTTGCAGCAAGAATAAATGATCCTCGAGTTCACATTCTTCATGAGTCTGCAGAATTTATTCACAACCATTTGGATAAAGGAGAACAAGCAGATACTGTTATTTCATCTCTGCCATTAATGGTATTCCCTGAAGACCTTAGAAATAATGTTGTAAAAGAATCTTATAAATCCCTGAAAGACAAAGGAACTTATATCCAATTTCAATATTCTCTACAATCAAAAAAGCTTCTTGAAGCAACTTATAAAAGCGTTTCTGTAAAGTTTACTATTAAAAACTTCCCTCCTGCTTTTGTCTACACTTGCTCAAAATTATAAGGGTAAATAGATTATCACTTCATTTTAACAGATTAATTCCTAATTCCTACCGTTGGCTATTTCCCCAATGTAATGGTACATTATTTGGTTAACTTAATTGTAACAATAAACTAAATAGTCATGATTACATCAATAGAAATAGCAATTTTACTTGCAAAACAAAAGAAAGCTGCCATCAAAAAACTCAAAGGATTTGATGATGGATTAATTGGACTTGGAGTGGTATTAGAACCAAAGAAAGTAAAGAAATAAGTCTAATCGTCTCCACCACCACTTCTAGGACTAGAAACCTTCATTTTCTTATCCAGGTTTCCGAATTGATATGATGCAGTAATAAAGAAACGTCGAGTTAACCATTTGAATTCGGATTCTTGATGCACTCCATCTTGATCCAATGCCAGTTCAAATCCTACGCGATTAAATATATCCGTGACACGCATTCCGACAGATAAACGTTTATTTAAGAATCGCTTCTCTAACGATGCATCAATCCCCGACCTTCTCTGAACAATACCTTGCGGAGAAACGCGTGGACCAGAATAACGTGCATTCATTTGGAAATTGGCTGTGTTTTTCCAAAAGTCAATCGACAATACATACTTTAAACCATAAGTGAAACCATCATTATTCCAGTTTGCATTAGGATCTAAATTCGTATAATCAATATAATTACCGCTAAAAGAAAGTGTATTCTTCATCCATTTAAGCGGCTTATAAATAATTACGGTTTCAGCGCCTGTACTTTCACTTCTATCAATATTATCATAAGTAACTTTGGAAGTATTATCGTCATAATAGTACTTTACACGATTTATCACATCTTTTGTTCTTCGATGAAATACACTAAATGAAAAGATTAACTTCTTCTTTGTAAAAGAATATCCAGCATCATATGAATCAATGTATTCAGGTTGTAAATAAGGATTACCACTTCTTAGGTTAAAGGGATCAGCATAACTTGTAAAAGGATTTAGTTGTCTTGAATTTGCACGGTTAATTCTACGGCTGTAACTTAAACTGATCTGAGAGACCTTATTTAAGTCGTACTTTATATGTGCTGAAGGAAACAAATTGAGATATTCATTACTTATCTTCTCGCCTGTTGTTATTAAGTTCGGTATTTGTTTGGCGTATTCACCACGCACACCAACTTGATATTTAAACTTCCCTAATTCCTGTCCAAAAACACCATATACACTATATATTTCCTCATTGTAAGTATATTGATAATTAGAAACGGTATCCTCTAAATACTCACCAGAAATCGTATCTCTCGTTTCCGAATGCGTGTCTTGACCGTCTTCACTGATAATGATTTTACCACCAAATTCCGTCCGTGCCTTTATACCTTTAAACAATCGTGTAACATCCGTTTGCGCGGTTGTGATTAATTGATTCTTGACATTTTCCAATTGTTGATTTAACGGTTCTAATCCACTTAAATCGCCATTCGTATCGTAATACAGCTCTTCATAAAAACCTTCCACGAATTGATCACTAACGGATTGATTTACATTTAAAGTAATGTCTCCTTTTTCTTTGTTAAAGTTGTGCTTATAATTTAAGTTGACATCAAAATTCTTATTACTTCTAGGATCAAATGACTCTCTGGTCCACAAATCTGTCAGATTTTCTCCATCCGCATGAAATGAGTTTTCCATCAAACCAGTTCGCTCTCGTTTACCAAGTGAGCCTGTAGCTGAAAAACCAAAAGTGTTACGATCATCAAACTGATAATCAATCCCTAAAACTAGCGTATGAGATGATTTTAAATCCGCACCTTCCCTGGCTTGATTCAGTAATGTTGTACTGTCAGATTCAAAATCACGTTCTAAATTACTGTAAAAATTACGATACCCTTCATAATAGTTAAAGGAGTAATTCGTATACATATTAAACCTGTTATTTCTATAAGCCAATGCTAAATTCCCTTCGTATTGTTTTCCCGTTGCAGCTGTAGCAGAAACCAAACCATTGAAACCTTTTAACTTATTCTTTTTCAAAACAATATTAATAATTCCTGAAGTTCCATCCGGGTCATAGCGCGCCGAAGGATTTGTCACAACTTCGATACGTTCAATAGAATTTGCCGGAAGTGCATCCAACATATTTTGTCCATCTCCAGAAACTAAAGCACTAGGACGACCATCAATTAAAATAGTAACGTTCGCATCACCTCTTAAACTAATATTACCATCCTGATCAATTTCAATGGAAGGAATATTATTTAAAACATCATTTACACTTCCTCCTTTCACCGAAATATCATCCTCAACTGAATAAATCTTTTTATCTATTCCAGCTTTCAAAACATCCAAAGACCCTGAAGCCGTAACTTCGTCAATATCAATTGCTGCATCTAAATTCATTGACACTGTAGGAATGTTTAACGTCGATTTATCCTTGATAGAAACCGAAATCTCTTTAGGTTCATGATTGGCGATTGTAAATTTCAAGTAATAGTCACCCACAGCAATATTTTCCATTTCATAATCACCATCTAAGTTGGAAAATGCTCCTCCAACTACAGAAGAATCAAGCGAAAACAAACGAACAGAAACAAATTCAAGTGGTTGGTTATCAGAATTAAGTACTTTTCCTTTAATAGATTGTGCATTTGCAACAAAGGAGACAATTACGAATGCTAGGGCTAATAATTTGCTCATTATATGAGTTTAAATTCGATAGAATCGGACAACATTTTTACTACTGGACATCTTCCGGAAATCTCAGTTAATCTTTTCTTTTGATCGTCAGTAAGTTCAGTTGCAAACTCAATACGTTTTTCAACGACTGTTTTTTCTTCTTTTCCAACAATCTCCAAATGAATTTTAATTCCATCAACATTCCACCCCTTACGTGCAGCGTACATTTGTAAGGTAATCAATTTACAACTCACCAAAGAGGACAATAATAACTCCGTTGGCTTTGGACCTAGATCTAATCCATCAACATCTAAAGGTTCATCAGAAATCCATCGATGTCCTCGCGACTCATTTACTACTGTATAACCTTGTTTTAACTCTCCTGAAACTTGAATTTCTGCCATTATCCTCTTAGTTTATCTAATAAATCACTTAATGTTGAAGCCTCTTTCTCCGTTAAGTTTGTATTGAAAATATCATCATCATCAAACTTTTTATCGATATGAGATAAAACTTCCAAACCTTTCTCAGAAATTTCAACAAATACAACACGACGATCATCAGCACATCGCGTACGATCAATTAAGCCCTTATCAATAAGTTTATCCATCAGACGCGTAGTGTTAGGAGACTTTTCAACCATGCGCTCTTTAACAATATTGACAGCCAATGCCTCTTTAGCCCCTCTAAGAATTCGCAATATATTAAACTGAGGCATCGTCAAGTCAAATTCTTTCATAAAGATGTTCTGACGTTGCGACAAAAAATTTGAGGTATATCTAATGTTTACAAGAACTTTATGCGAATTGTTCTTGAATTTACTTTTGATAGCATCTTCGATTTTCATCCCACAAAGATATATACCATGGTAATATATTCAAAGCTAAAACACATTTACTTTTAATTATATATTGAATTGATACTAAATCAGTTTAGGATTCTAAGATTGTGAATAATTCTATTCGCTTCAATTGGTTTATTTGAAGATTAAATGGGATATTAGAATTCTAAACCTAGTTCTATGAAGAACTTATAAAACTCAAACTATGAAAAGAACACTTACATTAGCCGCTGCAGGCTTGTTTGCCAGTCTTTCTTTTGGTCAAGATTTTAGCTTGTTACCATCTCCAGAGAATGTTATTTCGGTAAATCACGAACTTCAACCAAGTTCAGCTGCCTTTACGACCATCAATGGTCTTTCTTATCAGGACTACACACAGTCGCACAAAGTAACTCATATGGAGGCTGGTTCTCCTGCCCTTCCTTACTTCAGTGAATCTGTTATTGTTCCGAATCAGGGAAGTATATCCTTAAATATTGAGCACGATGGATATGTTGAATATCAAAATATTGAAGTTGCTCCTTCAAAAGGTAGTTTAAAAAGAAATGTCAATCCTTCTGATGTCCCGTATGCTTTTGGTAGTGCATATCACACCAATGCCTTTTACCCTGGTGAACTAGCAGTCATAGGAACACCATATAATTTACGTAACACACGTGGAGCGACCATCTCTGTATCTCCATACCAATACAATCCTGTAACGAAAACACTTCGAGTGTATCAAAATATTCAAGCGAATGTTGTAATTAATGACAACGAATTGGGAGAAAATGAAATTTTTACTGATTACTCTCAGAACGATGTGTTCAATTCTATCTATAACGATCAATATTTAAATTCAAGTGTTGTTTTTGGAAGATACACGCCTGTTGAAGAAGAAGGTGAGATGTTAGTGATTGCAAAGGATGATTTCATTGATGAAGTAGAACCGCTTGTGAATTGGAAGAATCAATCTGGGATCAAAACAACAGTTGTAGGAACTTCAACAGCAGGAACAACAGATACTCAAATAAAAACATACATTGAGAATTTTTACGCCGCAAATCCTGACCTCGTTTACATTTTACTAGTAGGAGATCATGCTGATGTTCCTTCTCATACATACGGTAACTCAGGAGGAGAGCAATTATGGAGTGATTCATATTACGGTCAACTTACAGGTGGTGCAAATGATTACTATCCTGAAGCATTTGTTGGACGTTTTTCTGGAAGCGCTTCGCAAATCACAACAATGGTTGATCGTACTTTAGAGTATGAAAAAACGCCATTAGCAGGAGATTGGATGACAAGAGCAATTGGACTAGCCTCAAACGAAGGGTCAGGAATTGGTGATGATGGTGAACCGGATTGGCAACATGCAAGAAATATAAGAACCGTTTTAATGAATTACGGTTATACTACAGTACATGAATTTTACGATGGATCTCATGGTGGTGATGATGCTGCAGGTGATCCAAATTCAACAATGATAATTCCAGCTGTTGATGCAGGAGTAGGATTATTTAATTATACAGGTCACGGTGCTCAAAACGTTTGTGTAACAGGAAACTTTAGTTCAACACACATCAACAGTGCTGTTAACAATGGTTCTTATCCTTATGTTATTTCTGTAGCATGTAACAATGGAACATTTACATCTGGAACTTGTATTTCCGAATCATGGATGCGCGCTACCAACGCAGGTTCTCCAACTGGTGCAATTGCAGCATGTGGATCTTCTATTTTAATGGCTTGGGCAGAACCAATGCAAACACAAGATGAAATGACAGAGTTGATTGCAGAAACATATACTACTAACCGCAAAACAACTTTAGGTGG
>JBFHHS010000093.1:0-9899 GCA_041596895.1 Crocinitomicaceae bacterium
AGTGTATGGAGCGGAAGCTTACATTGAAGACAACGGCACAAAGTATAGAGCAAGAACAGACTATGAAGGGAAGTTTAGAATTAGCGCCATTCCAGCCGGTGAATATTTTCTGCACATTAAGCAGTATGAGGATACAATGAAGAATATTCCAGTAAATGTCCCGATGGATGGCTTTGATCAAATAGGAGACATAGCCTTTCAAAGTTCAATTGTTACGAAGGGTCCTATTAACGCAACTTATTACAGAAATGCTGTTAGGTTGATCGACGGAAATCTACCTGTAACGACATTAACTGCAGAAGAAATTGATAAATCGCCTGCAAAATTTGATGTAAAAGGATTGATTTCATCAATGTCTTCAGATGTTAGACAAACTGATGACGGTGAATTGGTTTTCAGAGGAGCTAGAAAAGGTGATATGCTTTATATGGTTGACGGAGTGAAGACGAGTACGGTTGGTGCGGTTCCGGGCTGTTCAATTGGAAGAATGATGGTTTACACTGGAGGACTTCCTGCAAAATATGGAGATACACTTGGAGGCGTTGTGGTTATGGAGTCGAAGAGTTATTTTGACTTGTATAGAAAATACCAAGCCGAACAACTAAGAAGTGGTAAGTAGTTCGTAAATTAATTGAATAAAGAAAAAGGGACAATCTATTTGATTGTCCCTTTTTTAGTTAATTAATTGTTGAAAGGTATTGTTTCAGTTCTTGCTCGTTTTCTTTTTGAAGGATCATGAGCTTGTCATCTGATTGTATGATAATGTAGCCATCTAACCCGTCAATTACTGCAGTGTTTCCTTTTGGGATGTTAATTATACAGTTTTTAGTATTAAAGGTATTCACCCCATCGCCTATGACCGCATTATTGTTTTTATCCTTTTCCAAGTGAAGATCTAAACTTCCCCACGTTCCTAGATCAGACCAATCAAAATTAGCCAAGACAACATCGATATTCTTCGCATGCTCCATTACAGCAAAATCAATAGAAATGTCTTCACATACAGAAAAAGCATGGTTTACATGTTTTTGTTCGTCTTGTCCTTTATACATATCTAAATCCGATCCAAAAAGATCAAATAATGCAGGTTGGAATTCTTTCAATGCGCTCAAAACTGTTGATGATTTCCAAACAAAAATCCCAGAGTTCCAATAAAAATTCCCGGAAGATAAAAACGCTTTTGCCGTTTCTAAATCTGGTTTTTCTCTAAACTGTTTTACCTCCATGATATCATTGGCTTTAATATTTGAAGTCTGTTCAACCTCGATATAACCATAACCTGTGTCGGGGCGTGTTGGTTGAATTCCAATGGTTGCAATTCGACCGGCAGAAGCGGCATTTATAGCAGTTTCTATAGAAGATTTAAAATTTTGTTCCTGAATGATTAGGTGATCAGCAGGAGAGATAATCAAATTTGCATTTTCATTTAAAGAATGAATCTTAGCTGCAGCATAAGCAATACACGGCGCCGTATTTTTTCTTTCCGGCTCCGTTAATACTTGTTCAGGTTTTAAGTTTGGTAATTGTTCCAAAACCATTTCCTTATACTGCGTGTTCGTTACGATGAATATGTTTTCCACAGGAGAAACATGAAGTAATCGTTCATAGGTCATTTGAATTAATGATTTCCCTATGCCTAATACATCTAAAAACTGTTTTGGACGTTCAGGTACGGACATCGGCCAGAATCGACTTCCGATTCCTCCTGCCATAATGATGCTATAATTATTCTCCATCTTTTATTTCTTTTACATGCGCCAAGCCATTAACTAAATATGCTTTTTTCGACTTTATATCAATGCAATAATAACGTGTTCTTCTTAGGTTTCCTTTTTGGAAAATTCTTCCATTAAGGGCAAAAATACTGTTTTTATTAATTGTCTCTAAGGTAACAAGGTCTTCGTGTACTTCATTGTATCGAATTAAGGTCCTGTTTAGGTTTGTGTCTGAGCAGGAAGAGGCCTTCACGTTGATCAGAGAATTTAATAAAGCGGATTCAATGTCGGCTGGTAAGTGTTTCATTTCTATCACGGGAAGGATGAGTTCTGAATAAATTTTTTTCCATTCTTTGCCATGTGCTCCCACGTATGGACCATTTTCTTTAAAATTGATTAAATGAGCAAATTCGTGTAACGTTGTAATCAAAAAAGAATACGGGTTTAAATCGCCATTGATTGTAATTTGTGGCTTGTTATTTTTCGAACTAGCTCTAAAATCTCCTAATTTCGTCTTGCGTGGTTTTACGACTTTAAAAACAACTGGATGTTTTAGTAATAGGTCAACCACCATATCGATGTATTCGATAGGCAAGTATTTCTTTAGTACACGTTCGTATTGACTTTTTTTTGTTCCCAAGGTGATCAAATTTAGAATTAATTTAATCTTCAATTCGAATAAATGACGAATAAATTGTCAGCAAAAAAAATACAATTAACTTTACCGTTAGTGATAAACGTGATTAAAAATATCGGGAAATTCATTCTAATGCTCTGGGTAGTATTCTCCAAGCCTGAAAAATGGGGAGTATTTAGAAAGAGACTATTTGATGAAATTCAAATAATAGGAATCAATTCTCTTCCTATTGTGGCGTTGATGTCAACGTTCATGGGGGGTGTAATTGCACTTCAAACGGCATCCAACATGGATTCACCGTTTTTACCTGAGTACACAATTGGTTATATCACACGATCTAGTACAATTTTAGAATTTTCTCCAACGATTATTTCATTGATCTTGGCCGGAAAAGTAGGTTCCAATATTGCTTCTGAAGTTGGTACAATGAAAACAACAGAGCAGATTGATGCACTCGAAATCATGGGTGTTAATAGCTTAACTTATTTGGTTTTACCGAAAATAATTGGTGCGGTATTGTTTTTTCCTGTTTTAATTATTTTTTCAATGGGCCTAAGTTTAGTTGGAGGATGGTTGTCTTTGATTGGATCAGGATTGGCATCAACTGAAACGTATATTGTGGGAATTCGATCGTTCTTTGAATTGAGTAATATTTTTTATGCACTAGGTAAAACAGTTGTTTTTGCTTTTCTTATCGTGTCAATTGCTTCCTTTTATGGTTATTATACGAAAGGAGGGGCATTGGATGTTGGAAAGTCGGCTACGCGTGCTGTAGTTAGCAGCAGTGTTGCTATCCTGATTGCAAACTTCTTATTAACCCAAATGTTATTGTTATGATAGAGGTTAAAGGGGTAAATAAGTCTTTTGGAGAGAATCATGTTTTACATGATGTAAGTACGCAATTCGAAAAAGGAAAGGTCAATTTAATCATTGGTCAATCTGGGCAGGGAAAATCGGTCTTAACGAAATGTCTTGTAGGGTTGCATGAACCAGATACAGGTGCTGTATTCTATGATAATAGAGATTTCACAGCAATGGCACGCAAGGATAAAAAAACGATTCGTAAGGAGATAGGTATGCTTTTTCAAGGATCTGCTTTGTTTGACTCTATGACTGTCGAGGAGAATATCATGTTTCCACTTACGATGTTTTCAGACATGACAAAGAAGGAAAAGTTAGAACGTGTAAATTTTTGTTTGGAGCGTGTTAACCTTGAAGGAAGAAATAAATTATATCCTGCGGAATGCTCTGGTGGGATGCAGAAACGTATAGCAATTGCACGTGCAATTTCCATGAATCCAAGTTATTTATTTTGTGATGAACCAAATTCTGGTTTAGATCCTAAAACGGCAATCATCATTGATAACCTGATTCGTGAAATCACATATGAATACAACATGACGACCGTTGTGATTACACATGATATGAACTCAGTTATTGAAATTGGTGATACTATTTTGTTTATCCATAATGGAAGAAACTGGTGGCAAGGAGATAGTAAGTCGATTATTACAACGGAAAATAAAGAAGTGGTAGATTTTGTGTATGCCTCAGACTTTATGAAAGAAATCCGTTCGACAATTCAATCTAAACGGACTTAATTTTCTGTTTCATCCTTTTCATCTAAAAATTTCTTGTCGAGTTGCTTTTTGGACTTAACTCCAAGTTCTTTTAGTTTTTCCGCTGATCGGGTTAAATTACCTCGACCATCTTTAAGTTTCGACATAGCATCATCGTATGCTGATAGGGCATCTTTTTGTTTCGCTCCAACCTTTTCTAAATCTCCAACAAATCCTACGAATTTATCGTATAAACGGCCTGCTTGTTCTGCAATTTCAAAGGCATGCTTGTTTTGTCTTTCTTGTTTCCAAAGTCCCTCCACTGTTTTTAATGTTGCTAAGAGGGTCGTAGGTGTTACGATTACTACTTTTTTCTCCCAAGCTTGTTGGTAAAGCAATGGTTCTTCTTTCATTGCCATGGAAAAAGCAGATTCTATAGGCATAAACATCAAAACGAAGTCAGGAGAACTTAGTCCAGGTAAATGGGGATAGTCTTTGTCGCCCAATCCTTTTATGTGGGTCTTAATTGAAATGATGTGATTTGCTAACGCTGCTTTCTTGAGTTCGTTTTCTTCTTCATTTACGTATCGTTCAAATGCTTTTAATGATACTTTGGAGTCGATAACGATGTGTTTGTCATCCGGCAGATTAATGACGATATCCGGGCGAAAGCGTTCATTTTTTTCATTCAGATAAGATGGCTGAACTTGGTATTCTCGACCTTTCTCCAAACCACTAAACTCTAAAATACGTTCAAGTGCTAATTCTCCCCAATCTCCTTGAGTCTTTTGCTCACCCTTCAATGCATTTACTAAGTTTTGAGCTGTATCGTGCATTTGAGAATGTTGCTCTGAAAGTGTTTTAATCAATGTCTCCATATTGGCAAAGCGCTCAATATCGTGTTCTTTATTTTCTGTCACCTTCAATTCAAATTTTTCTAGCTTATCTTTTAACGGAGTTAGAATTTGTCTAAGTTGTTCTTCGTTTTCTGCTTTTAGAGCTTTGTTTCCTTGAGCGACAATATCTTTGCCTACTAGTTCTAATTGTAAAGTGAGTTCTTTCTGTTTTGCAAAAGATTGGGCTTTTTCTATTTCGAGTAAACGCTCTATCCCTTCTTTTTCTGCACCTAATTTAATCGCCTGAGTTTTGTAAATGTCCAGGTCCCGTTTCAAATCAGCAATTTGAAGAGTTAAATCAGAATGGATGGATTTTCGATTTTCCAACTGCGAAAAAAACCAAATTGCCGCAGATAAGGAGAGAACGATGAGAATAATTAAAACGGGAATGAGCATGAGGTTCGTTTAGATTAAAAGTATACATTATAACCAAAATGAACTTTACTGTTACTAAATAAGATTGGATTGTTTAGTTGTTTTCCTAAAGCGTATGAAATCGAAAAGACTCCGAAATTAGTACTAAATGCAAACCCTAATCCAAACCCAAATGGCGAATCATTATAATAAGAGTTACTATTGTTTTCATACCAGCTTTGGTCATAGAATGCAAAAACATATGAGTTTTTATCTAAAAGAAATCGATATTCAATCGTAGTAGTTGATTTGGTTGTTGCATATAATTCATCTTCGTTGAAACCTCTTTGGTTCGAAAGTCCTCCGTATCGATAAACTTCATTTTCAAATATTTCGTCTGCAGAATAAAACTCCGTAAAATTGGATAAACGTAGTACATGTCTTTTATGTAATGGAATGAAATAGTCGATTTTTAATTTGGCTTGATAGATTACTGATTTAACTTCTATTGTTGTGTCGTTAACTTGTGATTTCCGAAGTCCTGTGTTAGCTTCAATAATGATATTGTAACCTCTAGTTGGATTTGGAATGTAATCCACGTTATTTGATGTAAATGCTAATCCGTAACTATTAGACTTGATATTTCCGAGTTTTGAAAACGACGGGTTATTTGTCCCTCCTGATAAAACACTTGAGTTGTTATTCTGGTAATAAGCCTTAATGTAGCTTCCTCTTTTAAGGAAGTATTGAACCCCAATAGTTGACTTTAACTCCAAGAAGGAAGTGTCTCGTTTGTACAAGTCAAAAGTTCCATCAATACCAAACGGAGTGTTGAATAAAAATGGATAATTAATATGTGCATCAAGAGATTGTGTTTGAGCTTGAATACTCTGCCATTTAACGTCAAGTAATTCACCTCGATGTAGTACATCGAGTAATCTTAAGTTCAACTCTCCTGTAAAGGCAATTTTTTTTGTAATCGGATCTGGTTGAAACCCAACAATACCATTAAAAGAACTAATAGGAATAGATTCTAAATAAATGTAGAGCTCCGCACCTTCTTTCGTAAAAAGAATTTCAGAGGGTTTAATTTCCTTTAAGAATTGAACTTGATTAATGCGTTTTGCAATTTTTGCGCGATTTGATTCAGTATAACTATCACCAATTTTAATACCCAAAAGATTTGAGACATATTTTTCAGAAATGGAAGAATCTCCACGCACATGTACTTTTGTCCAGGAATAGTAGGGGCCTCTTAAGATTATTATTTCTGCGTTGAGTATGTTGTCTTCAATGGTAGCTTTTTGTAATTGTACTGAGACAAAAGGATAGCCATTATCTAAATAGGTGGATAAGGCCGATGTTAAGGTTTGTTCGACCTCATTTGGGGTGAATGCAGTTCTACTAATTAACTTTTCATTTATCCTACTATGCTTCCTTAAAAAATTTAATTCCTCCGAATTGATAGATAATGAGCAAGATGTAAATCGTTCTCCAAGATTAAAATCCAACAAAATTTTCTTTGATTGGAAAACCATTTTGTCAATTGAAGCCAATAAGTAACCTTTATTAATTGCTGATGACTGGAAGTCTTTAATATATTTTGTGGCTGTTATGCTATCCTTAAAAGTTGTTTTTGGTCGTTTTACAAATTGTTGATAACTATCATTTGAGAATATCAATTCGTACTTTTCCTGTCCCGAAATATATAGGGTGTTAAAAAGCAGGAAAAAGAGTACGAGCCTTTGCATTGGAACTATTAACGGTCTGAAATTTAGTTTATTTCACACTATGAAATACCGATTGTGCAAAACAAAATTACAGAAATCATGTAATTTATCGTAAATTTGTCGTTATACTTATAGTGCAACAAACTAGAGAACCTTATAATAACGTTTAAAACAATAACCATGAAAAAATTTTTGGCCTTGACATTAATGGGATTGATGTTGACAGCAGTATTAGCTGCATGTGGATCATCAAAAGGAGGACATTGTGATGCCTACGGGAGCGTAGATCAAATTGAAAACAGTGATTTAGCTTCTTTATAAAAGAATCTCACCTTATCTCAGGGTCATCGATTGATGACCTTTATTTTTGTCCCCAACTTTTGGAAATAAAAAAAACCGCATTGAATTTCAATGCGGTTTTTTTATTATTTAAATCTATGTTTAATTCTGTGTTACTGTTACCGGATCATATACAATTGTGTATGCAGGAAGAGGAGTTGTAAGTACCCAATTCTCAACTTTGTATTCTTGTTCACAACTTTCGCATGTTGTTGCTGTTACAGTATATGTAGTAGTTGCAAGTACACTGTTCACACTAATAACACGATCAAAAGAAGCTTCACAATTAATTGTCATTGGTAAACCTAAGACATGATATTGATTGTAATCGATTGCTTGGCGTGTTAAACCACCGTCAAAACTAACTTCAAAATTATCAGCATAATTACTAGAAGCTGTAATATGATAATTCCCTCCCATATTGTCAGCTAAACCACCATTTGATGGGTAAATAATAGCGTTCGCTACAATAAGACCAGAACTTGAGTCTTCCTCAGCAACAGAACATTTTTTACATGAAGTTGTACTGAATAACACGGTAACTGCCATTAATAGGCCGAATAGTAAAGGTTTTTTGATGCTCATAATCTTCTCAATTTGTAGTAATTAGCTGTAAATTTATTCTTTTTATTCAAAAAAAGCTATTTTTTTCTTAATTCGAAATTCTGACCCAAGTAGACCTTGCGTACTTGTTCATCTGCGGCTAGTTCAGCGGCTGTTCCAGATTTTAGGATATTCCCCTCAAATAATAAGTATGCACGATCTGTAATAGAGAGAGTTTCCTGCACATTATGATCGGTGATGAGAATACCGATGTTACGTTTTTTTAATTCAGAAACAATGCTCTGAATGTCCTCCACCGCAATTGGATCAACTCCAGCAAAAGGTTCGTCAAGCAAGACAAACTTAGGATTTGTAGCCAATGCACGTGCTATTTCTGTTCTCCGTTTTTCTCCACCCGAGAGACGGTTCCCCAAATTTTTTCGAACATGGTTTAAACTAAATTCGTCTAGAAGTTGCTCTAATTTCTCATGACGTTCTTTTTTATTTAAGTCTGTCATTTCTAAAATAGCCATGATATTGTCTTCGACAGTTAATTTTCTAAAAACAGAAACTTCTTGAGGAAGATAACCAAGTCCCATCTGTGATCTTTTGTACATGGGAAAGGAGGTAATGTCTTTGTCGTCTAAATACACTTTACCTGAATCTGGACGTACTAAGCCAACAATCATGTAAAAGGAGGTTGTTTTACCTGCACCATTCGGTCCCAGTAGCCCCACAATCTCTCCTTGGTTAACTTCAACAGAAACTCCCTTTACAACATCTCTGCCTTTATATGACTTTTTAATTTCAGTGGTATATAACTTCATAATGCAATCATTAAAAATTGATGACATATTTGGCACGAACTCCAAATGCCTGTATATCGGTAACCTTAACGCCAGGTTCTAGGTGTGTAAGTCTCCAAAATACATCAACTCGACCTAATTTTAAAATATTTTCAATTCCCATTCCTACTTCAACGTATGGAGTGTTGCCAAATTGCTTAGCAAATGCAGGTAATCTCATTTCTTCTAAATGTCGTTGTGATATTTGCCCAAAAACAGCTTTTCCAGTTGTTACCAATCTTAATTTTGCTTTCCGAACCCAGGGAATTCGATCAAAGAAAAAGCCGTCCCAATGATTTTCAATGATTCCAGATATGTATTGATCGGAAACAAATTCAAAGAAATTCATTTTATTGAATGCATTGTCAAGTAACCAATACGATTGATTGCCCTCATGAACTTTTAAGAATGGATATGCTGCCGAACCGAAAATAGTACCTGCATTGAGACCGTATCGAATTCTACCCAAAATACCAATTGGTGCGGTGTGTTCTACGAATAGATCAATTTTTTGATAATTGTAGTCGCCCCCAAGTAAATCTTTTACGCCAAAAATACCTTGAATAGAAATGATTGGAAATCTACTTCTTATAGATGTTCTATCAAAAGCTCCTGAGATAAATTCTTCATTTTTGGCCCAACGGTATCTTGCGACAAATTCAGTCGTTTGTATTCGACTTATCGTATCATCAATATTTGTAATACGATTTGGGCGCAAGTAATTCGCTACTCCGATGGCTGTGTATTCCTTCCATTCAAATCCTGCGTATAAAACAATATCCTTATGAAAGTCCTTCTCAATATTTACACCTATTTTTTCAACAAAAGTTAATTTGTCTAAGGGGCCTGTTCGAAGCAGTGCTCCAAAAGTTGAACCGACGGCAGCGGCAGTAGGAGATTGACCGATTTGTTCTAAATCATACAGATAATAGAATGAAAGGATTCCACGTTTCTTTGGGGTCAAGTTAAAGCGCATTGTGGCACCATACTTAAATTTCTCATCCCCAAATCCGTAAGCGATATTTCCGCCAAATTCAACGCGTCTACTAAATTTATTGGAAGTTCTTAATGCCAATCCCAGTCTAAAATCTTCAACAGGATTAAAACTTATCAATGAAAAGGCATTTCCAATTTCTAATTTGTTAATGGGGTAGTAGCCTGTAGTAAAGAGGTAAAGAGTATTCTTTAAAGTTTTAAAGAACTTCACGTTTTCTAGAGAATCAATCATATCGTTGATTCCTTCCTCTTGAGGAGCTAAGGGTTCATGTCTTATTTCGGCCC
>JBFHHS010000094.1:0-9879 GCA_041596895.1 Crocinitomicaceae bacterium
ACTCAATGGAATTCTAATGGATCATTTGGTTTTGTTCATGAACCTTTCGATGAAAATGCGACAAACTGGACTTCAGTGGTTGGAACGTACACAAATAACAATGGAGCATTTATTTTTTCCGACACAAATGAACAAAACTCGAACAGTTACACTGCTGTGACCCAAGATTTATCCAGCATCTATTTATATTCATGGGACCAAGTAATTACGAGTTCTGCCTCGAATCAACGCGCTGGAATGCACTTTTTTTGTGACAATCCAAACTTACCTCATCGAGGCAACTCATACTTCGTATATCTTAGAGAAAATGACGATAAAATTCAATTGTTTTCAGTAACAAATGATGTGATTAATCTTGAAACTGAAATAGATTATAGTATCAATAGTGGACAGACTTATAATTGTAAAACCATTTACAACCCGAATACTGGAGAAATAAAAGTATATGTTGATGATGTTTATCAACTCTCATGGACCGATGTATCTCCGCTAGTTACTGGAGGGTTCATTTCACTTCGTACCGGTGGAACGTCTGCTGAATTTGATAATGTTCATGTATATAAATCACGTTTACAATCTGTCAACGCAAGTACTGGAACTTCAAGTGAATTCAGCATAGAGAGTGAAAATGCAATACCAACCGGAATATGTAAATCCATTGTAATTGACAGCGCTGAAAATTGGTCGCAAATTGATGAAGAATACTATTTATTAGATTTCACACCACCTGTGGCAAGTTTTTTAAATGATGGATTAGCTTCAGATATCGATACGTTTACAACTACAACTATAGAGGCCAACTGGCAAACAACGGACATACATTCTGGGATAGGAAATTATGAATTTGCCATTGGAACACTTCCCAATGTTGATGACGTCGTTTCGTGGACAGGGAACGGTTTAACAGAATCGGTTGGAACCGTGATTTCGAGTCCGGTATATAATCAAGTTTATTACATATCCATCCGCGCATATAATCAGGCAGGTTTGTATAATCAATTCATGTCGAATGGACAGCGATATATAGACAACTTGGGATTGGAAGAGTCCATATTAAATAACATTACAATGTATCCGAATCCAACGAATTCATTGATTCGAATTGATCAACTCCCGAATAACGCTGAGGTTCTTATTTACAACATTGAAGGAAAGCTCATACATCAACAAAACGTATCTGGAGATTTCAATTACAATGCTGAGAACTTAGCCAGTGGAACATACAAAGTAGTGATTCAGCACAACGATTCATTTGTAGTTAAACAATTGATTGTTCAGCATTAAACACAAATCATAGAGCATAAAAAAAGTCCCGATGTAACATCGGGACTTTTTTATTTTTTGATAAGTTTAGATTACTCAGCAGCAGCTTCTTCAGCTCCTCCTTCAGCACCTTCTTCTTCTTCCTCCTCTTCATCATCTGCAGCAGCACCTCTGGCCATTTTCACACCAAGAACTACAGCGTTAGCTGGCTCACGGAATTCAATGCCATCAACATTAATATCTGAGATACGAATAGAGTGACCAATTCTTAATTTAGAGATGTCAATTGTAATTGCATCTGGAAGATCTCCAGGTAAACCAGTTACTCTTAACATTCTGTAAGGTTGTCTTAATTTACCACCATTCATAACACCTGGTGCAGCACCTGTTGTTCTAACTGGCAAACTTAACTTAACTGGTTTCTTGTCGTTTAACTCTAAGAAATCAATATGATTCGCAGTATCCTTAACTGGGTGCATTTGCTTCGCTTGAATGATAGCCATTGCTTTTTTCCCATCGATATCCAATTCAACTTGGTATACATCTGGAGAGAAAATTAATTTCTCTACATCTACTGCTCTTACAGAAAAGTGAGTTTGCTCACCTTGTCCATAAAGCACACAAGGAACTTGTCCTGCACTTCTTAGTGCTGAATTGTCCTTTTTCCCTACGCTCGTTCTAACCGAACCGCTCAATTGCGCTTTTTTCATTTTTATTTATTTATGAGATTATAAAATGTGAACTAATTGATTCGTTGTTTACCATACGTTTAATAACATCAGCAAATAAATCTGCAACGCTAAGAACACGAATCTTGTCATGTGATTGAGATAAAGGAATTGTATCCGTTACAATCAACTCTGTAATTGAAGAGTTTGTGATTCTATCGAATGCAGGCCCTGAAAGCACAGCGTGTGTACAAAATGCACGAACGCTTTTTGCCCCTTTCTCAATAAATAAATCAGCAGCTTTTGTTAAAGTTCCCGCAGTATCGCACATATCATCAACAAGGATAACATCCTTACCGGCAACATCTCCAATTACAGTCATTTCTGCTACTTCATTTGGTTTCTTACGTTGTTTGTGGCAAATAGCCAATCCAACGTTAAGACGTTTAGCATAAGAATTTGATCTTTTAGTACCACCAGCATCTGGAGCAGCCATAATCAAATTCCCATTATTTAATTTTTCAATTTCTGGGTAAAATATTGTAGACCCGAACAAGTGATCAACAGGAACTTCAAAGAATCCTTGAATTTGATCAGCATGTAAATCCATCGTCATAATTCGGTCAATACCAGCGGCCATTAACATGTTAGCTACTAATTTTGCTCCAATTGCAACACGTGGTTTGTCTTTTCTGTCTTGACGTGCAAAACCGAAATACGGGATAACCACAATAATTTTTCTAGCAGATGCACGTTTCGCTGCATCAACCATCAATAATAACTCAAATAAATTATCCGCAGGTGGCATTGTCGATTGAACAATGAACACATCTTGCCCCCTAACTGTTTCTTCAAAAGAAGGTTGAAATTCGCCATCGCTAAAGTCAGTAACTTTAACATCGCCCAAACAAACACCGTACGCAGCTGCTACCTTTTCAGCTAGAACTTTTGACGCGCGGCCCGAAAATATTTTTACTCCTGCAGACATAACTTATTATTCAAGGGTGCAAAGGTAGCATATTTTAATAGATTTATTAACACCCTAATTGTTTATTTCTTCATTTTCTGGAGACTTCAAGATATCCTCAGGTAAAACTCCATCAACACCATTAGTTAAAGTTTCTTTTAAAAAGAGTGCACTTTGCTCAAATGCTGGAATACAAACGGTTACAATTTTCTTAACCGGAAAATAAGAAATTGATCCTTCCTTAGTTTCTTCCTTCACAAAATCTCCTTTTTCATCATACGATTCAGCTAAAAGAATGATTCCACCGAAAACAAAAGTCATTTTCAGCATCGAAAAGAAAACCCCTAAGAATTTATTCGCCATACTTAATTGAACCACTGACACGACTTTTTCCAATGCTTTTCCTCCGAAATAAACCATTGCACCAACAATTAAAAAAACGATGGTAAATGAAATCGTCGGTAAATAGTCCGAGCTAATATTGAATGTACTTTTTAAACCATTGGCTGCAATATCCGAAAAATGAATCCCGGCATAAAGTCCAATAAACAAGGCCAAAAAAGTAAACAATTCGATTATGAACCCTTTTTTAAACCCATGCCAAGCGGCATAAATTAGAAGGATAATGAAAATAATGTCAATAAAATTCATTCAATTGGAAAGCCTAATCGCAATCAGATTTTAGCGTTGTACTAAAAGACAACTGAACCTCCGACCATAATTTAGAAACACCATCTTCACCTGTATGTAAATCTTCACAAACTGTGTTCAATGCCGTAATCCCAGCAATACCATTCCATGCTGCAACATCTACCATTGAATCAAAAGTAAATGTGTTGTTTTCAAATGTATAATCTCCTTCAACATCAACAGAAATATCATTCATTGTTACTTTAATGATACATTTTCCATCTTCATTAATAGCCACTACATTTCCTGTAATTTCTGCTGTATTGATTGTTTCAAAAAAGTGTTTTGCCACCTTTCCATTTCGATCTTCATTGTTTGTTTCTACAGAAGCGGTATTCATCTTAAATTCCATCGACTTTAAGACTGCCATTGGATCGTCAGAATCTTCGCTCGTGACTTCAATTTCATTGAAACCTCCCGACACACCAACTTTTGCTGTAGTTTTAAATGCTGTCCACTGAAAATTTGTTGACCCCTCATTGTAAGAGTAAAAACATGCTGGTGCAGTGTTTTCCTCTGATACTGTCTCTTCTGCTGAATCTCCTTTACACGATGTAAACCCCAATAAGATTGACATACTTGCGAATAAAAATAACGTCTTTTTCATTTTTTCAATTTTCCTCGAAGATAAGAATAACTAAATAAAGCGAGGAATAATTTAAGCTCTATTGCAACTGAATGTCTATTTTCGCTTTATGGATTACGATATTGAATTGAAATTTCAACAAGTCAAGAATCAACTTGAGTCAAAATTTGGTGAGGGCATGGACATGCAGGCTATTCTCTTCCTTGTAGGAGTCAATGAACTGGGAGTTGGATATAAAGAATTTTCAAAAGCTGAAAAAACGGATCTACTTCACGTTGCTATTTGTACCCTTTTGGAACCATATGGTTATTACGAATTTGAAGGTCGCGATGAAGAACAATGGCCGCATTTTAAATTAATCAAAGAAATTCCGCATATCAATGATCGTGAGCAACAACATTTAATGAAAGAAGCGCTCATCTCTTATTTCGTTCAGAATGATTATGTTCAACTCGCTTCTACTACATAAAACAATATATTTGCAAGCATAAATTTTACTATGGATATTTTAATTAAAGCGGTACAGTTAATTCTATCACTCTCAATATTAGTTGTACTTCACGAATTTGGTCATTATTTAACTGCACGTTATTTTAAGATTCGTGTTGAAAAATTCTATTTGTTTTTTAACCCTTGGTTTTCGCTATTCAAGAAGAAAATTGGTGAAACTGAATGGGGAATTGGTTGGTTACCTTTAGGAGGATACGTAAAAATTTCAGGGATGATTGATGAATCCATGGATAAAGAACAAATGGCAAAGCCTGCAGAAGATTGGGAATTTAGATCTAAACCTGCATGGCAACGTCTTATTGTAATGATTGGAGGAGTTGTGGTGAATTTAATCGTTGGTGTATTGATTTACATTTTTGTTGTTTTTGCTTGGGGAGAAGAACAAGTTCACACCAAAGACTTAAAGCACGGATTAAATGTACACGCATCTTTGGCAAAATATAACGTGCATAATGGTGACAATATCTTAGCAATTAACGGTCAAGAAGTCACTCATGTCAACGACATAAACAATGGTATTCTGCTACGCGGGGAACGCGATCTTAAAGTTCAACATAAAGATGGTTCAGTTGAAAAAATCACATTGCCAGAAGGGATTGATTATGAATTGTTCCAAGCGGGAGCATTTCCTGCGGTAACCTTACAAAGTTATGCTGTAATTCAAGCTGTTGACTCTGCAGAAGTTGCAGCCTTGGCGGGATTGAAAAAGGGCGATGAGATTCGTTCGGTTGGAAATGAAGCCGTTTATTATGGTGACATTCAAACCGCTTTTGGTAAAAACGCAGGTAAAACAATCGAAATTGATGTAATTCGAGATGGTGAACCTATCACTTTTAGTGCCACAGTTCGTTCCGATAGTACTATTGGCATGGTGTACAGCGCTGAAGGCTTTATAGAAAAAGACAAAATTCAAACAGTTCATTACGGGTTCGGTACAAGTATTGGAAGAGGTTTTGATCGTGGAATGACAACTTTAGGAGATTATGTTGGACAGCTTAAATTCTTATTCACCAAAAAAGGTGCTAGTTCTCTTGGAGGATTTGGTGCGATTGGAAATCTTTTCCCAGCACAATGGGACTGGGAGAAATTCTGGTTAAATACTGCCTTGATTTCAATCATCTTAGCATTCATGAATATTTTACCAATTCCCGCTTTAGATGGTGGACACGTTGTATTCTTATTATACGAAATGATTACGGGTAAAGAAGCGCCTGAGAAAGTATTAGAATACGCGCAGTACGTTGGGTTCTTTATTCTGATGGCATTACTATTATACGCAAATGGAAATGATATTTATCGTGCGATATTCGGTGGATAGCAATTATGAAACATAAAAAAGGGGAGACGTTTGTCTCCCCTTTTTTATTGCTATAAATATTACTTCGCTTTTAATAAGTTACAACTTACACTTCCAGAAGACTTTTGGATGTTAACTATATATTCTCCATTTTGAAGATCGGTTAACTCCATTTTAATATCGTGTCTCCCTTGATTTAAGTTACCATCAAATACTTCGGCAACCTGACGTCCCATAAGATCGAACACTACAATTTTCACCCACTCGTTTTGAGCGGCAAATCGAATTGTTGAATTACCAAACGAAGGATTCGGGTAAATCAAGGCTTTATCTTGTGCTAAATCATCTTCTTCCTCCACACTTAAGCTACATGCACCCAACATTGGATAAAAAGTAACTGTATGTTCAAATAACGATTGAATTTCAGAACTTGCTACACCGAACCAATCTTTTAAGATTGAAGCATAGATATCTCTAAAATCAACTTCCATTGGAATACCAGCTTGATTCACAATGGTACTTCCAACAGTAGGATTGTTCCCCATTAAGGAGAAATCTAAACATGTTCCGAACAAAAATAAAGGTGCAGCATCTCCATGATCTGTTCCCCTACTTGCGTTTGATGCTATTTGACGACCAAACTCTGAGAATGTCATTCCCGCAACTCGATGTTCCAATCCTAATAATTGTAAGTCATCTTGAAAGGCAGAAATTGCATCTGACAAACGCTTCATTAAATCTGCGTGTGTTCCTGTAGTTGTATCCGTTGCACTCACTTGCGCATCGTGTGTATCGAAACCATCAATGTTAAGTACGTACACTTTCGACTGTAAACCTCCCGAAATCATTTGAGCCACATATTGTAACTGAACAGCTAACGGATTGTTAGGGTCGTACATCGTGGACATTGTATTTCCGGCATTTGCAGCGGTGTTAATTTGTCCACCATACGCATTCGCTTGATCAATTAAGGTTGTTAAATAATCAATGTGAGAACCGTAATAAGTACCATCGTCAACGGCACCACTAGACGCAAGATTATAAACATCAAATGGGTTATTTACCGCATGACTGAAATTCGCCATTAAACCTTGACACGTAGACGAAACTTCGTACCCCATACTGATAGCAAAAGGATCCGGATTCTGCGCATCTGGATATGCATCTGGATAATTTGGATAATGATTATCAAAATCACGTCCTAACCAACCTGTAGTCGCTGCAGTATCGATTAAACCTGAACTCCAAATATCCATCGATCTAAAATGCGATCTATTCTGTTCGGGATATCCTACGTTTTGAATAATTCCGAGCTTTCCAGAATCATACATTCCTTTCATTCCCGTCATTACCGGATGTAATCCCACTTCATTTGTTAGGGGCAACACCAGCGATTCTGGAATTATAATATTATTTCTTTGAATTGTTAAATCCGAATATTGATCTCTTGGAATCACGGTGTTTAATCCGTCATTACCTCCATTCAATCGGATAATAACCAATACTCTATCATCTGCACTTTTTGAAACATCAAACAGTTTTTTTCCAATGGATTGAAACTTCATCTCGTTCAATAATATTGGAGTTCCCGCTGAGGCAAGCGCTAAACTTTTTACAAAATTTCTTCTTTTCATGGCTTTTCTTTTTGGGATCTATGCTGTGTGAAATTCTGGCATTTGGAAAAATCTTGCCAATACCAATTCTACGCGATACTTCACTGGGTCCGAATACATTGGGTCACCAGGATTTGCTTGATACTCATTATACTGCAATGTCCATTCAAAATCCGGTAAACTATTCGTTAAAATCGCTTTCAAAATCAATTTTTGCGTGGCATCTACTCCTTTCGGACTAAACACATCACAAATATCATCGATTACAGTTGGAGCATCTGCAGGCAACGAAAGGTTGTCTACAAAACCTAAAGCATCTACTTTCCAGCTCTCCATACCTGAAGGAATACCCGTATAAATTGTCATCCAAGAACTTAAATCGAACCTTGTTTTAATGTGTGTTGCATTCACCCAAAGTTTAGAATACGATGGTTCTTGATAATAAGCTGGCCAACCTGCAACACTTGGAGGCGATCCGTATGCTTGTCCCATTGTTTCAGCAAACCAATACATACTCACTTCCATTTCATAATTTGTTTCCAAATTGAATGCAGGAACCGAACCTGTACTATTCATCATAGAATAAATCATTTCCAGCGGGCTCTTAATTAAAGCGCCACGCACTGAAATGTCGTAAAAATGTTCACTTGTAAATAATTCTGTCAACACGGGCAATACATCGTAATTATTTGCGATAAGCGTTGCGGCCATTTCTGCAATTACAGTTGACTCAACGATAGGTGTTAAGTCGTAATTTACAAAGTAGCGATACAATTTTCTACAAATGTGATTTGCAACTTCATCCTGTTGAAAGATAATGTCTATATAATCTGCATATTCATTCGCACCATTATCTGTAATTACGGCATTCCCGAAATGTGCGGACAATGTTTTGGTAGAAGTATCATGTAAAATAGGAGTAAACGTAGAGGTAACACTCGTCATCGTATCACTTCTTAAACCATCTACGATATAACCAGTCAATATTTTTGCACCTGCGGCAACATCATCCTCGGTATAGTTGGTATAATCACCCGGTCCAATTTGGGGTCCCTTTCCAATAGTGAAAAGCTCCAGTAATTCTCGCGCATAATTTTCATTTGGACTATATAAAGTATTTGTTGCACCGTTCAGAAACAACAACATATTAGGATCGATGGTTACATCTTTGACCAACTGTTTAAAGTTACCTAACGAAGAATTATACAACAAGTTGAAATACTCGTACGAAGCTCTTGCATCAGCACTAATATTTGCTGAAAAATGATTTTGCCAAAAAAGCGTCATTTTTTCTGCGATCGAAAGTTGTTCCGTATTGAGTCGTTGCATTAACCATCCTGCGAGGGAAAGTATTCTTGCTGTTTCTACTGTTTGGGCAGCAGTTGGATCTGATGGATATACAGAATTCACCCAAGTTGCACCAAACGGGGCAATTGTTTCTTCCGCTAAATAAGTCAAAGGCTGAGTAGCAGCCGGCAACTGTAATAATGTAGTTACTGTGGCATTCATACCATTGGTAACTGCATCTAACATTTCTTGATTTGTAGGTCCAAAAGTGGTTCTTCTCAGTAAGTGAGCGGCCTCAGCTTTCGTCCATGGTCCCGTGTACGGTGTCATACTTAATGAAACACCCGGTCCTTGTCCTTGGTCTGGCATAGTTAGCATTTAATTAGATAGACAATTTACAAATTTGCAACGAAAGCACAAAAAAAAACTAAGATCCCGATATACTAGGTTGTAATAAACTTGATGTTTCTTTTAAGTCCGCTATATTTCGTTCTTTTGACTGCGCTTTTGCGGAAAATCTCACGAAACAATTCTTCCGAAATATCTTCCCAGTCAGATTTGGACATACGCAGTAATTGCTCGTGCGGATTAAACTCGGGTTGATTGTGAGGTTTTGAAAAACGGTTCCAAGGACAAACATCTTGGCAAACATCACAACCGAACATCCAGTTGTCCATTTTACCTTTAAATTCTGAAGGGATTTGATCCTTTAATTCAATGGTTAAATAAGAAATACATTTAGAACCATCTATTTTATATGGAGCCACAATTGCATCTGTAGGACAAGCGTCAATACATTTCGTGCAAGTACCACAATAATCCTTAATGGGACCATCTTCATCTAATTCCAAATCGATAATTAATTCAGCAATAAAAAAAAACGATCCATGTTTAGGGTGGATGATATTGGCATTTTTACCCATCCAACCCAAACCACTTCGTTTAGCCCATGCCTTATCCATAACAGGAGCAGAATCAACAAAAACACGTCCCCCGAC
>JBFHHS010000095.1:0-9852 GCA_041596895.1 Crocinitomicaceae bacterium
ACAAATAAATCATCACCAACCAATTGAACTTTATTACCTAAAGCCTCAGTTGCTAATTTCCATCCATTCCAATCATCTTCATCTAATCCATCTTCGATTGAAACAATTGGGTATTTATCACACCAATCTTTCCAAAACTCTACCATTTCTTCAGATGTCATTCTATCACCAGTCGATTCGAAAACGTATTCTTTGGAATCCTTATCATAGAACTCAGAAGCTGCCGCATCTAGAGCAATCCAAACATCCTTACCAGGTGTAAAACCTGCTTTTTCAATTGCTTCAATTACAACTTGAATTGCTTCTTCATTAGAACCTAAATTTGGAGCAAATCCTCCTTCATCACCAACATTTGTTGACATTCCTTTAGACTTCAAAACACTTTTAAGGTGATGGAAGATTTCAGTACCCCATCTCAATCCTTCAGAAAATGATTCTGCACCAAAAGGCATCACCATGAATTCTTGAATATCAATTTTATTGTCGGCATGAGAACCACCGTTAAGAATATTCATCATAGGCACTGGCATAGTTACCGCACCTACACCACCTACATATTTAAACAAGCTTAATCCTGTTTCATCCGCAGCTGCTTTCGCACAAGCCAAAGAAACGCCTAGAATAGCATTAGCACCGAGGTTAGATTTATTCTCAGTACCATCTAATTCTAATAATTTTTCGTCAATTGCCTTTTGATCACAAACATCAAATCCTTTTAATGCTTCATCCATAATTGAATTTACATTAGCTACAGCTTTAAGCACTCCTTTTCCAAGGTAAGTACCTTTATCACCATCTCTTAACTCAACCGCCTCATGAACTCCCGTAGATGCTCCAGATGGAACAGCAGCACGGCCAAACGCACCAGAAGTCGTTATAACATCAACTTCAACTGTAGGATTCCCTCTAGAATCTAAGATTTGTCTCCCAACTATTTTTGCAATAAAACTCATTATTTGTGATTTTTCATGTTATTAACAAACTGATCAAAAAGATATCTAGAATCGTGAGGACCCGCAGATGCTTCTGGATGATATTGAACAGAGAAAACAGGTTTGTTCTCAATTTCAATACCTGCTACAGTATTATCATTTAAGTGATAGTGTGTGATGTTTATATTTTCGTTTTGTTCAGTACTCTCTCTAGAAATAACAAAACCATGATTTTGTGAAGTAATCTCACCTTTTCCAGTTTTAACGTTCATAATTGGGTGATTAATCCCTCGATGACCATTAAACATTTTTTCAGTAGAAAGTCCTTGACTTAGACCTAATATTTGATGTCCCAAACAAATTCCAAAAACCGGTTTATTTTGATTTACAATATCTGAGACCAATTCAATAGAAGAATTCATTACGGATGGATCACCAGGACCGTTTGACAGCATATAACCATCTGGATTAAATGAATTTAGATCTTCAATCGAAGAATTCAAAGGAAACACTTTTACATGACATCCACGATCAACAAGACACGAAACAATACTGCGCTTCACACCAAAATCAATTAATGAAACACGATACTGAGGATTCTCAGGTTTCATTTCATACGCTTCCTTAGTTGCCACTTTAGAACTTAATTCCAATCCTGCCATTGAAGGAACTTTTGCCAACTTAGCTTTTAGCACATCTACATCCAATTCTTCAGATGAAATGATCGCATTCATTGCTCCCTTACTTCGGATGTGGCGTACAAGTGATCTAGTATCAATGTCAGAGATACCAACTTTATTGTTCTCTTCCATATATTCTTGTAAAGACTTAGATCCAGAAGGTCTAGAATAACCATCTGAGAACTTTTTAATCACCATTCCAGCAATCTTCATCCCTTCAGATTCAACTTCATCATCATGCACACCATAATTCCCAATATGTGCTGTTGTCATGATTAATATTTGTCCGAAATAAGATGGGTCAGTAAAAACTTCTTGATAACCAGTCATTCCTGTATTAAAGGCAATTTCTCCTGTTGTTGTACCAACCATTCCGATGGCTAATCCTTGAAACATTGTACCATCTTCTAATAATAATACAGCTGCTTTTTTATCCTCCATAGTGCAAATATTTGTACAAAAATAGCAAATCCAAATTGAAATATTTAGAGAAAACTGGATATAAAAAAAAGGGCAATGAAACATTGCCCTTTTTAAGTTGGAATTAACCTTCTTATTTCTCTTCTTTCGCTTCTGCGTCGTCAGCTTTATCTTCAGACTTAGTGTCTTCAGCTTTTGCTTCAGTTTCAGTTACTTCAGTTGCATTTTCAACAGTCTCATTCGATTCTGTAGCTTCTGCAGTTGAAGCACCACCACCTCTACGAGAACGACGTGTATTCTTCTTAGTTTTTTCATTAGAGTATAACTCATTGAAATCAACTAATTCAATCATACACATTTCAGCGTTATCACCTAATCTATAACCTGTACGGATAATTCTAGTGTATCCACCTGGACGATTGGCAATTTTTGGTGCAACCTCTCTGAATAACTCAGTTACTGCCTCTTTATTTTGCAAGTAACTAAAAACAACTCTTCTCGAGTGAGTAGAATCCGTTTTAGCCTTTGTTAAAAGTGGCTCAGCATATGCACGTAATGCCTTTGCTTTTGCAACTGTAGTGTTAATACGTTTGTGTTCAATTAATGAACAAGCCATATTAGACAACATTGCTTTTCTGTGAGAAGCTGTTCTACCTAAGTGATTAAATTTCTTTCCGTGTCTCATAACTTTAAATTTCGCAAGTAACGGTTAACTGAGTCTTGTATCGATAGATCTCAGCCACCTATCACGCCATTTTACTTTTTAATAATAATTCGATACTAATCTTTATCTAATTTGTATTTAGAAACATTCATTCCGAATGAAAGACCTTTGTTATCAACTAAGTCTTCTAATTCAGTAAGAGATTTTTTCCCAAAGTTTCTGAACTTCAATAAATCATTCTTATTATAAGAAACTAAATCTCCTAATGTTTCAACATCTGCAGCTTTCAAACAGTTCAAAGCACGAACCGAAAGGTCCATATCAACTAACTTAGTTTTCAGCAACTGACGCATGTGTAAAGAAGTTTCATCAAATTCTTCTGTTTCAGCTTTAACTTCACTATCCAAAGTAATTCTCTCATCTGAGAACAACATAAAGTGGTGAATTAAAATCTTAGCAGCTTCTTTAAGTGCTTCTTTAGGGTGAATTGAACCATCAGTTTTGATATCGAAAATTAATTTTTCGTAATCTGTTTTTTGTTCAACTCTAAAGTTTTCAACTGCAAACTTTACGTTTTTAATCGGAGTAAAAATAGAATCTACTGCGATTGTACCAAATGCAGCACTAGAATCAGAATTCTCTTCTGCTGGCAAATAACCTCTACCTTTAATAATTGTAAGCTCCATCTCTAACTTAACAGATGGTTCCATATTACAAATTACTAAATCTGGATTAAGAACTTGAAATGCAGAAGTAAACTTACCTAAGTCACCCGCAGTCAACTTATCTTGTCCAGCAATAGAAATAACTACTGTTTCATTATCCGTACCTTCAATTTGTTGTTTGAAACGAACTTGTTTCAAGTTCAATATGATTTCAGTCATATCTTCAACAACACCTTTCATTGTAGAAAACTCGTGATCAACACCTTCCAATCTAACAGAAGAAATTGCGAAACCTTCCAACGAAGATAAAAGAATACGTCTTAAAGCATTACCTACAGTAATACCGTAACCAGGTTCTAATGGACGAAACTCGAATTGCCCTTCGTGCTCATCAGCATTGATCATTATGACCTTATCTGGTTTTTGAAAATCTAAAATTGCCATTTTTTCTTCTTTTAATTGTTTCTCGGTTGCGCGGTTTAAAAGTTTGAAGATATACGATCAAACCCTTTGGCCGAAATCCAATATGTTTAATTATTATTTAGAATACAATTCAACGATTAATTGTTCCTTGATATTTTCTGGGATCATTTCTCTTGTAGGCATTCCTACAACTTTCCCTTCCATACCAGATGGATTCCAATCTAACCAATCAAAGCTATTTGTTTTGGCAGCTAAAGAATTTGAAATTGCTTCCAAAGATTTAGACTTTTCACGAACACCAACTACATCACCAACTTTAACATTGTATGAAGGAATGTTCACTACATTACCATTAACAGTAATATGCTTATGAGAAACCAATTGACGCGCACCTCTACGAGTAGGAGAAACTCCTAAACGATATACCATATTATCTAAACGAGACTCACATAAAAGTAACAAGTTCTCACCTGTAATTCCTTTCATTCTTGAAGCTCTTTCGAACATGTTTGAGAATTGGCGCTCAAGGATACCATAAGTATACTTTGCTTTTTGCTTTTCAGCTAACTGAATAGCGTACTCAGACTGCTTACCTCTACGTTTGTTAGGACCGTGTTGTCCTGGACCGTAAGCTCTTTTTTCCAACGCTTTATCTGGGCCAAAGATTGGATCTTTGAAACGACGAGCGATTTTTGATTTTGGACCTGTATATCTTGCCATTTTACTTATTATTAAGAGAGACCATGAATTAAGGCTTTCCTCCGAAGGTCTTGATTCTCTTGTTATTTAAAAATTATACTCTTCTTCGTTTCGGTGGACGACATCCATTATGTGGTAAAGGAGTAACATCATTGATTTCAGTTACTTCAATTCCTGCATTGTGTAAAGATCTAATTGCAGACTCACGTCCTGAACCAGGTCCTTTAACAAATACTTTAACTTTACGTAATCCGAAGTCATGTGCTTCTTTCGCTGCATCTTCCGCTGCAACTTGTGCCGCGTAAGGTGTGTTCTTTTTAGAACCCTTGAAACCCATTTTTCCTGCTGATGACCAAGAAATAACTTGTCCAGCATTGTTAGTCAAAGAAATAATAACATTGTTGAAGGTAGCTTGAATATGCGCTTCACCCAATGCATCTACTTTGACATTTTTCTTCTTCTTTTGATTTGACTTTGCCATTTTAACTTTGCATTATTAGAATGAGTAGCAAACAAAAAGTTCACTACTCAACTAATGATTATTTTTTCTTATTAGCAACTGTTTTTCTTCTACCTTTTCTAGTACGAGAATTGTTTTTTGTTCTCTGTCCTCTTAATGGTAAACCAGCTCTGTGACGAATTCCACGTTGACATCCAATATCCATCAAACGTTTGATGTTTGTTTGAACTTCAGAACGTAACGCTCCTTCAACTTTAACTTCGTTAATAGCATTACGGATAGCTGACAATTGATCATCATTCCAATCTTGAACTTTGATGTTTTCATCCACTCCTGAATCTTTAAGAATTCTTTGAGCTCTGCTTCTTCCGATACCATAGATGTAAGTCAATCCGATTACACCTCTTTTGTTTTTTGGTAAATCAATACCTGCAATACGTGCCATACTTTTATGTTTTACCCTTGTCTTTGTTTAAATTTAGGATTCTTCTTGTTTATAACATAAACACGTCCTTTTCTCTTCACGATCTTACAGTCTGCAGAACGCTTTTTTACTGATGCTCTTACTTTCATCTCTTGTTTTATTAATCGGTCTTCGAATTTTAGGAGTTAAGATAAGATCTTCCAAAGAGTCTTTCCCTTCTTGAACTTACCGTTCATCCACATCGAAAACTTCGTTTTCTCTTATTTGTATCTAAATGTGATTCTTCCTTTTGTTAAATCATAAGGAGACATTTCAACTTTAACTTTATCTCCTGGAAGAATTTTAATGTAATACATTCTCATTTTCCCAGAAATATGAGCCGTGATAACGTGACCGTTTTCCAACTCTACACGGAACATCGCATTTGATAATGCTTCAATGATGACTCCGTCTTGTTCTATAGATGCTTGTTTTGCCATAATTACATTCCAGACATTTCGCCAGCAGTTCTTCTACCCTTCACACGTGTTCCTTCCATCAATCCGTCCATATGACGATTCAATAAATAAGACTCAACCTGTTGAAGTGTATCTAAAACAACACCAACCATAATCAATAATGAAGTACCTCCGAAGAACATTGCAAAAGCGTCATTCACACCAGCCAATTTTGCAATAGCCGGTATAATTGCGATGAACGCTAAAAACACTGATCCAGGTAAAGTAATTCTTGAAACTAACGAATCAATATAGTGTGCAGTATCCTCACCTGGACGAACCCCTGGGATAAAACCACCACTTCTTTTCAATTCATCAGCTATTTTACGTGGGTTAATCATAATTGCCGTATAGAAATACGTAAATACAATAATTAACACTGCTAATAAAGCATTGTAACCGAAACCGTAAATATTACTAAAGTTATTAGCAATAAACCCACCTTCACTTCCTGGTCCTGTAAACAGCATCATAGGTACCGTCATAATTGCTTGAGCAAAGATAATCGGCATTACACCAGAAGCATTCACCTTAATAGGCAAGTAACTTCTAGCTCCTTGATCTTCTGCAGATCTAGAGCCAACCACACGCTTAGCTGTATTTAACGGTACTTTACGTACACCTTGAACAATTAAAACTGTTCCCATCACGACTACCATGAATACGAAGATCTCTAAAACAATTTTGATTAAGTTTCCAGACTCAACAGCAAATCCAAATTCAGCCATAAAAGCCTCAGGAAGTCTTGCTAAAATCCCAACTGTAATCAATAAAGAAATACCGTTACCGATACCTTTATCTGTTATTCTTTCTCCTAACCATACGGCAAACATTGCACCAGCTACTAATACGATGATGGACTGCGCCCACCAAAAAGTACCAGCATCAGTTGGCAATGCACCCTTATTCGCAACATAAAGTGTCAAATAAGAAGGTGCTTGTAATGCACAAATAATGATTGTTAAAATACGAGTGTAATTATTGATACGTTTTCTACCAGACTCACCTTCGGTTTGCATCTTCTGAACGGCAGGTACCGCCATTCCAAGCAGTTGCATGATAATCGACGCACTAATGTAAGGCATAATACCTAGAGCCATTATTGATGCGTTTGAGAATCCACCACCTGAGAATAACGATAGAAGAGTTTCTAACATATTCTGATTGCCACTCTCTTGTGCTTCCACTAATGCAGTATAATCTACACCGGGCAAGATAATGAACGATCCGATACGATAGATAAGGATTAAACTTAGCGTAAGCAAAATTCTTTTCCTCAATTCCTCTACCTTCCAGATATTCTTTAAACTATTAATAAATCTTTTCATCCGTAAAAAATGTTGGCAAAGTTAATTACAATTCTGTACAATTCCCACCTTTTCCTTCAATTGCTGCTTTAGCAGTATCAGAAAACTTGTGGGCCGTTACATTAATTGTAGATTTCATTTCGCCTCTTCCAAGTATCTTAACAAGCTCATTTCTAGAAACTAAACCATTTTCCTGAAGTACTTCAGGAGTAATTTCTTTAACTCCTTTTCTTTCAATTAACGATTCGATAATATCTAAATTAATCGCTTTATATTCTACTCTATTAATATTCTTGAAACCAAACTTAGGTACACGTCTTTGAAGTGGCATTTGTCCACCTTCAAATCCTATTTTTCTTGAGTAACCAGATCTTGATTTTGCTCCTTTGTGTCCACGAGTAGAAGTACCACCACGACCAGATCCCTGACCACGTGCAATTCTTTTACCATTCTTTGTTGAACCCTTTGCAGGAGTTAAATTATTTAAATTCATCTTTCTAATGTTTTAAAGTTTAATCAACCACTTCAACTAAGTGTTGAACTTTTTTAACCATTCCTAAGATTTGTGGAGTTGCCTCTTTTTCTAGAGTTTGATTCAACTTGCTAAATCCTAATGCCTTAATCGTAGCTTTTTGTCTTGCTGGACGATTAATAGCGCTTCTTACTTGCTTAATTTTAATTTTCGCCATGATGCTCTATTTAACCGTTAAACACTTTATCAAGATCCACTCCTCTTTGACGCGCAACTTGAACTGCATCTCTCATTTGAGACAATGCATCGATTGTCGCCTTCACCACGTTATGTGGGTTAGAAGAACCTTGTGATTTTGCTAAGACATTATGAACCCCAACACTTTCCAATACTGCACGCATCGCACCACCTGCGATAACACCAGTACCTTCAGACGCTGGTCTCAAAAGAACTCTAGCTCCACTGAATTTACCTTTTTGTAAGTGAGGTACAGTACCATGTAAAATTGGAACTCTAATCAAGTTCTTTTTTGCATCGTCAATTCCTTTTGAAATTGCTTCTGTTACCTCCTTTGCTTTTCCTAATCCGTGACCCACGATACCGTTTTCATCGCCTACAACAACAATTGCAGAGAAACTAAACGTACGTCCACCTTTTGTAACTTTAGTTACACGGTTCACGGCAACAAGCTTATCTTTAAGCTCGATATCTGCAGATTTTACTCTGTTTACTTCTTTTGCCATTTTTATAATTTTAGTCCGCCTTCTCTTGCTGAGTTAGCTAATGATTTAACACGTCCGTGGTATAAATATCCGTTTCTGTCGAATACCACTTTTTCTATTCCGGCCTTAATTGCCTTTTCCGCTACCTCTTTACCAACAACAGCCGCTTGTTCAATTTTTGTTCCTTTGGCTGCCTTGTTGTTATACGATGAAGCTGATACTAAAGTTGTACCAGTTGAATCGTCAATAATTTGAGCGTAAATCTGTTTGTTACTTCTAAAAACAGATAAACGAGGCATCGTTGAAGTACCAGTAATTTTCTTTCTGATTCTTCTTTTGATTTTTGCTCTTCTTGTTACTTTGCTAAATGCCATAATTAATGATATCTAATAATTATTTCGCTGCCGTTTTACCAGCTTTTCTTCTAATTTCTTCACCTAAGAATCGTACTCCTTTACCTTTGTATGGTTCTGGTTTACGAAGAGATCGAATTTTGGCAGCGACTTGTCCTACTAATTGTTTATCGTGAGATTCCAATGTTACAATTGGAGCCTTACCTTTAGGAGACTCTGCAGATACCTTAATTTCTTTAGGAATTTCGAAAACAAATGGGTGAGAATAACCTAATGATAACTCTAATGTTTGACCACTAGCACTAGCACGGTAACCTACACCTACTATTTCTAATTCCTTTTTGAACCCTTCCGAAACACCAACAATCATATTTTGCACCAAAGCACGGTATAAACCATGTTTAGCTCTATGATCAGGAGAATCTGATTCGCGGGTGAAAGATGCTGTTCCGTCTTCAATGCTCATTGAAACACAAGAATCCATTTCTTGTGTCAATTCACCTTTAGACCCCTTAACAGTAACAACGTTACCGTCAACTTTCACTTCTACTCCACTCGGGATTGTTATTGGGGATTTACCTATCCTTGACATTATACTTTGTACTTAATTGATTAATAAACGTAAGCAAGAACTTCTCCTCCTACGTTTTCTCTTTTTGCTTGCTTACCTGTAATTACACCTTTCGATGTAGAAACAATTGCGATTCCAAGTCCATTCAATACACGTGGCATTTCATTAGCCCCGCTATATTTTCTTAAACCTGGACGAGAAGCTCTTTGCAATTTAGTAATTGCAGGAACTTTCGTTGAAGGATTGTACTTCAATGCAATTTTGATGGTACCTTGTTTATCATCGTCTTCAAATTTGAAGTCAGTGATATATCCTTGGTCAAATAAAATTTGCGTCATTGCACGTTTTACATTTGAACCTGGGATTTCGACCATTTTTAACTTCGCCGAACTTGCGTTACGGATACGAGTTAAAAAATCTGCTATTGGATCTGTATTCATTGTTATAAATTTCGGTAACGGTTTTCAATTTATTTTGAACCTGAAACCAGTTAATAATTTTACCAACTCGCTTTTTTAACACCTGGTATTTTACCATTCAAAGCCATTTCACGGAATGTTACC
>JBFHHS010000096.1:0-9826 GCA_041596895.1 Crocinitomicaceae bacterium
AAGGAAATTGGCTATACGGTTAAGTACCCTAAGAATGCTACCATCACACTTCAACGATACAGAACAGTTTCTTGTCCGTCATTTTAATTAAAGTGATGTTATAAGAACAATTTTCTTGGTATTTTAGCGTTTTACGTGAAGTAAATATGAAGCATTTAATTGTAGTATTGTTATTAAGTATCGCCTCCGGTTCATTTGGACAGTTCCATACGGCTGCGTCAAGAACAGAATTGGGATTCCTTGTTGGTGGTACTTATTATCTGGGTGATTTAAATCAATTCAGTCAATTTCGTAATACGCATTTAGCGGGAGGATTAGTTTATCGATATAATGTGCATTCGCGTTTGAGTATTCGAGCAAATTTCACTTATGGAAAAGTGAGTGCTTCTGATGCCGATGCAAAATCTGAATTTCAGAAAGAACGAAATTTGAGTTTCTCATCAGAAATCTATGAATTAGGTTTTGGAGTTGAATTCAATTATTTCCCATTTCAATTGGGTCATGACCGATATAAGGGTACTGCATACTTACTCGCTGAGTTGGGAGTGTTTAGAATGAATCCAAAAACATCGTACGGTGGAACTGAGGTTGCGTTAAGAGATTTAGGAACAGAAGGTCAGGGTACTTCATTGAATTCAAAGTCATATTATAATTTGACGCAAGTATGTATTCCTTTGGGTGTTGGTGCTAAATTGTCTTTGGGAAGTAGAGTGGGTTTGAATTTCGAATTCGGAATTCGAAAAACGTTTACTGATTATCTTGACGATGTTGGTGCTGATGCCTATGTTGATCCTGTTGCATTGGCTGCGGAAAATGGTCCATTGGCAGCAGAGCTTTCTAACTTGTCAGGGAATCGTTATGGGCAACGTGGGAACGCTTCAACGAAAGACTGGTATGTTTTCTCTGGAATGATGTTGACGTTTCGCTTAGGCCGTCCTACGAAGTGCTACAATCAATAGCGTTGAAACTTAAGAGAATAAAAAATGACATATAAAAAAAAGCCAGCTAGATTAGCTGGCTTTTTTGTTCTATAATTTATAATTTCTAGTGATTGTGACCTTCATGCCCATGATCATGACCATCGTGATCGTGGTGATCGTGTTGTTGAATTTCTTCTTTCAATGGAGCTGGTTTCAAATCTACAGTTTCAATATCGAAAACTAAATCAGAATATGGAGGAATTGCCCCTGGTCTTCCTTGAGCACCATATGCTGAGTAGTAAGGAATAATGATTTTTGCTTTACCACCTTTCCCTAATAAGGAAATACCTTCTTCAAATCCTGGAACCATACGTTGTTCTAAGAATTTAAAATCCATTGGTTGACCGCGATCTACAGACGAGTCGAACTTTTCTCCACTTTTTCTGAAAGTACCCGTATAGTGAATTGACATTCCCGCACCTTTTGTTGGTTTTGGTCCAACTCCTTCATTTTCGATGATGTATACCAATCCCGAGTTTGAATATTGTGCATTTGGATACTCTTTCTTTACTTCTTGATACATGAATTTACTGTACTCTTCATTCGACATTGCAGCAATTTTCGCGTATTCAGCTTTACGTGCTTCTTCTTCAGCTTTATATACCTCCATTACAGCCGCATATTGTTCAGAAGCCTTCCATTTTTTAGCAACTTTACCCTTTCGGATAATTTTCACTTCTGTCATTACGTCGTCTTGCTCAATTGCATTCACAACATCTTGTCCAGCAATTACATGTCCGAAGACTGTATGTTTACCATCTAACCAAGGAGTTGCTTTGTGTGTAATGAAGAATTGACTTCCATTCGTATTTGGCCCTGAATTAGCCATAGATAAAATACCAGGCCCTGTGTGTTTCAAGTCTGGGTGAATTTCATCAATAAAACGATGTGCCGGTCCTCCCGAACCTGTCCCGTCTGGATCACCTCCTTGAATCATAAAATCTTTAATTACACGGTGAAATTTCAGTCCGTTGTAAAATGGAGTTTTGTATTCATTTGTATCTGCTTGGAATTTCCCTTCAGCTAATCCAACAAAATTAGCAACAGTCATCGGAGCTTTCTCAAATTCTAATTGAACAAGGATAATGCCTTTAGTTGTATTGAATTCGGCATACATTCCTGGTTCTAATTTTGGTTTTTTAGGTTTCTTTCCTTTTCCTTCTACTGCAGCAAATGATGTTGCTAACATAACAATAGAAAGAAGTGTTAAAAGTATTTTAGACATATCTATTTTATTTTAGTGATTCAAAAATATTGATTTATTCATAAACGAGTGAGCAAAAGTCCTGCCGAATGTTAAAACATGTCAACTAATTGCGTTTATCTTTCCCCCAAAGCATTTTATTTCGGATTGTATCCAAGAAGTTGTTTTCTTCAAACTTGATCACGTTAACCATGTAATTGGCTTTATGGATAATCACCTCTTCATTTTGTTTAATGCTATGCGAGTTGCCATCTAAACTGATGAGGTATGATCGGTTGCGTCCTTCAATATTTAATTTGATGGGCATGTGATCAGGTACAACCATTGGTCGCACATTCAAATTGTGTGGTGCAATTGGAGTTAAGATATGTACTTGACACCCTGGAGTAATAATTGGTCCCCCACAACTCAAACTGTATGCTGTAGATCCCGAAGGAGTGGCTACAATAAGTCCATCGGCCCAATATGAATTCAGGTATTTTCCTTCTAGGGAAGCATGCACAGTGATCATTGAAGAAGTATCCTTTTTCTGTAAGGTAACTTCATTCAGCGCAAAATTATCCTCTCCGAATATATCTCGTTCTGTTTCAACACGAATCAAAGATCGTTTTTGATGTACATATTTTTTATCACGTACCAATTCCATAGCGTCTGCTATGTGATCTTTTGATATGTTTGCTAAGAAACCTAATCTGCCTGTGTTAATTCCAAGAACCGGAACACCAGAATCTCGAATAAACTTCACATTTTGAATGAATGTTCCATCACCTCCCATACTTAGACTCAAATCAATACCAGATCTAAAATCTTTGTATGAACTGAATTCGTCTGTACTTGGAGATAATCCTGCTTTTTTAATGAGTAACTGCTTTAAATCAGTATGTATTACAGGATTCCATCCAAAATCTTTTAAAATTTGAATAAGCTCTATATAGTAATCTGCGTTTTGTTTATTGACCTTTCGACCGAATACTGAAACATTCATAATTATAGTTTCAAATAGTTCATTAATGCATCATATCTAAATTGCATATCATCCTGGAATTGCCCTTTCTGAAATGATGCCTTGATAATATAATCATAACGCTCAAACGTACGTATGATTCTATCAAGTTCGATTTTATTTATTTTCAATGTCACCTCAATATTTGTTGAGTTTTCGGAGGACATAATATAAGCGCTTAGGATTTTGGCGTCATTACTTTCAACAATTTGCGCAATTTGAGCCATAGAATAATCTGAGGCAGCCATTTCCAATACCAATATTCCGCCATTTTCCTTGATACTTCCAGTGTTTGCTATGAGCATCATTAAGTGTTGTGCAGAAGTACATCCAACGTATTTTTCATTTTCATCTAGAATAGGAATCACCGTTAATTTCAATTCTGAAATACGTGAAAGTACTTGATATATATGATCTGAAGTAAGAACGTACGGGCGTGGTAAATGTTGGAATAATTCGTCCAACGTTTTGTCCAAATCCATTTTGTCTAATATGTCAGCTTCTGAAACTACACCAACAAAATTTCCGTTCTTTAAGACAGGTAAATGTGATACCTTAAACTCTTCCATCCAGTTTAACGCCTTTTCACCCGTATCTGAATGAGTTAAAGGAGGTATTTCTTCTGTTATTAGGTTTATTGCTCTCATTGTAATTGCTAATGTAGTATAATACTTAGTAAGTTCTTACTTTTGTAAACACAAAAATTGGACCGTATGAAAACGAAATTAAGCGTAAATGTGAACAAAATAGCAACTTTGAGAAATGCAAGGGGAGAAGATTCTCCTAATGTAGTTCAGGTTGCAATGGATTGTGAACGTTTTGGAGCAGATGGAATAACGGTTCATCCAAGACCAGATGAGCGCCATATTACGCGAAAAGATGTATATGATTTAGCAAAGGTGGTAACAACGGAATTTAACATTGAAGGTTATCCTGATGATCGTTTTATGACTTTAATTTCTGATGTTATTCCAGCGCAAGCTACTTTAGTTCCTGATCCTCCGGGGGTATTAACTTCGAATGCAGGTTGGGACACAAAAACAAACCAATCAATGCTTAAAGAGTTGAATGATGAATTGCGATTGAAAGGTGTGCGTTCATCAATTTTTGTGGATACAGACCTGCAAAATGTTGAATATGCTGCGAAATGTGGAGTAGACCGAATTGAATTTTATACAGGTCCTTACGCTGCAAATTACACTAAAAATAAGGAGAACGCTATTAAAGATTATATAGCAGCAGCAAAATTGGCAAATGAACTTGGGTTAGGAATTAATGCTGGTCATGATTTAAGTTTGGAAAATTTAGAGTTCTTCGATACTAAGATTGAAGGATTGCTCGAAGTGTCAATTGGACACGCTTTAATTGGAGATGCACTTTATTTTGGACTGGAAAATACGATCCAAATGTATCAGCGTTTATTGAAGTAGTTAATGGATTATTATTCTACCCAACTGAACGGAAATGACTTTTTTAATCTGTTCTAATGCGACTTGCTCAGAAAGTAGATCCATCAATTCTTCATTGCTAATTTCAGAACCAAGTTTGACGAGTTGTTTTTGAATCTCTTTAATCCGTTTTTCAACTTTAGAGGATTTAAAAGAATACACTGAACCTAATACAGCTTCTTTTAACTTGTCCTGTTCTGTATTTGTGAAGATACTATGCTTGGTAATCCAATTGTGACTTATTTCATGCTGATTCATCTCAATTTCTGTCACAAATTGTACAATACCTTGATCCAATTGGCTCTTGAAAAAATCGGGTTTTAAGAATGTGTTTTCTTGAAGGGATTCATTGATATGTTGATACATCTTAGCAAACGTAGGACTGTCAAATCCCAGGTCATCCTCATTCAAAGAGTTGCAGATGTATTCAGTAACACTAGTTTCTAACAGTGTTTTTTGTCCCTTCTCTCCGATTTGTTCAAGGTTAATTGCCATTGGGCCATACAAAACAAGAATGCGCATTAAATCATGTTCATTGTGGTCGTCTAGAACTTCAATGGGAATATCTTGAGGTGTATCCTCGAACGGATTGGGTTCGTGTTGATATGGGTCATAGCTTGGGTCAAATCCTCCAGTTGTATTTGGAGTGTTTGGTTTTGCTATTGGATTCGATACTTGGGAAGAAGATGCCGATTGTTGTCTTCTTCTGGCGTCTTTTTGTTCTTTTGTTGCAGCTTCATTCCTGTCTTTGGTAACTTCGTTCCAAATAACTTCTTCTTTAATATTGAACCTTTTCGCAAGTTCAGGAATAAAAACATTTCGCGTAATTTGATCTGGGATGAGTGAAACACTATGAGCCAAATCTTTAATTAATGTTGCTTTTTTTATTGGGTCATTTCCTTCTGTCTCTAATAAAACATCAGCTTTAAAGGAGATGAAATCTTGTTGATTGTCCTTAATATATTCTTCAAGTTCATTAGAACTAACTGCTTTTGAGTATGAATCTGGATCTTCACCTTCTGGGAACAAAACTACTTTTACGTTTAGTCCTTCCTCAAGAATTAGGTCTATTCCACGAAAAGAGGCTTTAATACCTGCGGCATCTCCATCGTATAGAATCGTGATGTTTTTTGTGTATCGTTTTACTAATCGGATTTGTTCGCGAGTTAATGACGTTCCTGAAGATGAAACCACATTCTGTATCCCAGCTTGATACATGCTAATCACATCAGTGTATCCCTCACAAAGAAAACAATTGTCGTATTTAATAATGTCACCTTTAGCAAAATGAAGACCGTATAAGATTTCACTTTTATTATAAATGATGCTTTCTGGTGAATTGAAATATTTGGCAATCTTCTTGTCCGTGAAAAGCGTTCTTCCTCCAAACCCCAATACTCTACCGGTAACAGAATGAATTGGAAACATGACTCTTCCACGGAAGAAATCGAAGCTTCTATCATCTTTAACTTTAGTGACCCCAACTTTTTCTAGGTATTCTAATTTATACCCTTTTTCTAAAGCCGCGGCCGTAAAATCATCGCTTTTGTTTATGCTATATCCTAGTTGAAATTTTTCAATGATGTCGGGTCTAAAACCACGCTCAATGAAGTAGGAGAGAGCTATTTTCTTACCTTCATCCGTGTTGTGAAGGTTGTTTTTAAAATGATCTTTGGCAAATTCATTAATGATGTGTAGACTCTCTCTCTCAGAAATTGCAGCAAGTTCTTCGGGGGTTGCTGGTTTATCCTCAGGGAGTTGAATCCCATATTTTTCAGCGAGCCATTTCAGTGCTTCAGGATAAGAGTAATGCTCTTTTTCCATAAGGAAGCTTACGACGGTTCCACCTTTACCTGTAGAAAAACATTTGAAAATTTGCTTGGCAGGAGAAACAACAAATGAAGCTGTTTTTTCATCTGTAAATGGACTTAATCCTTTTAAATTGGAACCAGCACGTTTTAATTGTACAAATTCTCCAATCACCTCCTCAATTCGAGCAGTTTGCATGATATCATCTACAATATGTGGAGGAATTATAGCCATTGATTAAAGCTTATTGTAATCTACTTCGTTAATTAGTTTACCTTCTGTTGAATACGTTCTCCAAATTCCTACTTGCTTGTTCTGGGAATATTCACCCGTATAATGAAGGTTACCATTTGGATATTTTACAATTGAATGACCGTGTTTATTACCGTGGTCATACATAGTCATGGATAATTCAACTCCTTCTTTAGAAAAATACTGCCATCTACCATGACGTTTCCCGTTTTCGTCTTGAGGACCTTCAAACTTTATGCTTCGCTTATCTTCATAGTACTCTTTGTACATTCCATTTTCAACCACAATTAAGTCCTTTTTATCAACGACAGGGGTGATTTCTTCGGTATTATTTTCAATAGCTGCTTCTACCTGAGTAGACTCAACAGTTTCTTCAGATTTTTCTGTTTTACATGATGTAAAACCTAAGAGTAGTGCGATAATTAAAATTCTATAAATCATTTTTTTCTTGTTGTAGTGTATTCGACGAGTCCAATAATTGACTCTTTTGAATCAGAATTTGGGATGTCTTTAATTAAATCTAATGCTTTTTCTTTGTATTCAAGCATTCTTTTGTGAGCATAATCGATACCACCATGTTCGATAACTAAGCTTACCGCTCGTTTTACCTTTTTGGGATTTTCATTATGATTCTTAACAATGTTGATCAATTCTTTTTTGATGTCTTCTGGCGCTGTATTGAGCACGTGGATCAATGGCAAGGTCATTTTACGTTCGCGTATATCTAATCCTGTTGGTTTCCCAATTTGACCTGGTTCTCCATAGTCGAAGATGTCGTCTTTTAATTGAAAAGCTATTCCAATTAATTCGCCAAACTTACGCATATTGTCACGCTGATCTACTCTGTCAACGCTCAGAGCAGCTAATTCACAGCAGGTTGAAATTAATGAAGCTGTTTTCTGACTAATAACTTCAAAATAAACTTCTTCTGTGATGTCTAGTTTTCGTGCTTTTTCAATTTGAAGTAATTCACCTTCTGACATTTCCTTTACAGCACGTGCAACCACTTCGAGTAAATGTGTATTGTTTTTCTCTATTGAAAGGAGTAAAACTTTTGAGAGCATGTAATCTCCAACGAGTACTGCAATCTTATTTTTCCATAGTGCATTGACGGAGAAAAATCCCCTTCGCTCATTTGCATCATCTACAACATCATCATGAACTAAAGATGCAGTATGAAGTAATTCTACAAGAGTAGCTCCATCATATGTTTTATCATTCACATTCCCAAGCATCTTGGCCGTTAGAAAAATAAACATAGGACGCATTTGCTTTCCTTTTCTGCGGATAATATAATGAGTTACCTTATCCAACATAGGAACTTTCGACTTCATACTTGCGCGAAAACGATTTTCGAATTCACTCATTTCAGAAGTAATTGGAGCCATTATTTGTTTTACCGAAGCCATCAGTACAAATATAACATGAAAGAGGGCTAATCGTGTTAAAAAGTGTAATTCAAATTTGAAATTATCTGATAGTTTATTCAGATGTGGTGATATTGATTTAACCTGATTTATATTGTATAAAAAAAGGCGCTTATCATTGATAAGCGCCTTTTCAATTATTGTTTTAGGATTAGTCTCTCAATAGTTGTAAGAAACCTTGTCCCTCTAAAGTTGCATTTTCATCAACACCTTTAACAATGTATCTGTAGAAGTAAGTTCCTGCTTCCACTTCTAATCCACCTTGAGTTTTACCATCCCATCCTGGGTTAGTACCGACCTCATTGAAGATTACATTCCCCCATCTGTTTAAAATTGTCAATTCAATTTCAGTTGAGTTCGTAACAGTCAATTCAAAAATGTCATTTACTTCATCTCCGTTCGGAGTGATAACATTAGGAACGATAACAGTTGGAATAGGAAGGATACAACTTCCATCATCAATTGTAGCTGCTGGATTGTAGTTTGTTGCATTTGGATCAGTACAACCACAAGGAGCAACAGTAATTGTTACATAAGCAGTATCTGCACATGACGGATCAGCTGAAGTTGAAGCAACCAACATCACTGTTGACGTGTTTGTAAACGTTTGATCCTGATCATTCATGTTGTTCACAGTGAATGAATTTCCATTGTCAAAATCCCAATAGAACATGTCTGTATTCTCACTATTATTTGTGAAAGTAACATCTAATGGACTACAACCTTGAGTAGTAGAAGCACTAAAGTCAGCCATTGGTGGGTTGTCCATTTCTACAAAAACACTATCTGTTTCAGAACATAAATCATCACTTATAGTAAAGTAGTACCAACCACTTGATAAGTTCTGCCATACAGAAGCATCGTAGAATGCACCCGATCCATTGTTGTTATAGTTTGCTTGGTCATCCCAGTGATAGAATGCTTGATTTCCAGAAGTATCTACAATACCTACAGGGATAGCAGAGACCGCTCCAGTATTACTACACGCGTTGGTAGGGTATTGAATCAGTGTATCTATCATGAGTAGTTGATTGACGACCATTATGACATCCTGGGAGGAGACGTAGCCGCACACGTCGGTGACGTCGACGGAGTATGTTATCGTATCCCATTTATTTCCGTTAGTACCTAGTATTTCATCGGCTGTTGTTGCACCTGTTGACCATTGGTAAGAATATGGTCCTGGAGCAAATTGAACGTTTGTTACTTCAACTGGAATTGAATCTGTTGGACAATAAGCGAAAACAGTATCAACTAAATCAAAAGTCATTGTATTTTGATATAAGTTAATCCAAATTGTATCAGAAGAACAGTAGTAGAAACCAGTAGTATCGTATGCATCAGCAACAAAGAAAGTATCTGCTGTAACAACATGCCAGAAGCTCAAAGAATCTTCAAGAGCATCACCATCCCAATCTACATATCCAATAGGACATTCATCGGCATCAATATAAATATTATCAATACCCCAGTTATCACAACAAGTTCCACTTGATACTTCTTGAATCCATCTGAAACGTGTACTTCCTGATAAGGCACCCGCTGGAATTGCAGTAGTGAAATTACTCCATGATGTATAAGGAGTTGTACCAGAAGCTACAGAACCTGTAGTGAATGGGTTAGAAGGTAACTCATAACCTCCTGGGCTATAGTAAACGATTGGAATCCAAGTGACACCACCATTAACTGAATATTGTAATTCA
>JBFHHS010000097.1:0-9627 GCA_041596895.1 Crocinitomicaceae bacterium
CAAAAGCTGACGCTAATGTCCGCACTAACGTTTGTCCTTTATCAAAAGCTGACGCTAATGTCCGCACTAACGTTTGTCCTTTATCAAAAGCTGACGCTAATGTCCGCACTAACGTTTGTCCTTTATCAAAAGCTGACGCTTTTTCTTATATTTGATTGAACCAACAATTGATCGATGAACTCATATGTACTCATCATGGCCTTAGCGGGCGTTATTATTCTAAGCTTCTTTTTCAATATTATATCGAAAAAAACGAACATTCCAGCCGTCTTATTATTGATCGGCTTAGGTATGGGAATCAAGGCTGTTATGAACACTTATGGGATCATTAATTCCGACTTAAAACTCAACAGCATCCTTGAAATACTAGGTAATATTGGTCTGGTAATGATTGTGTTAGAGGCCGCTCTCGACTTGAAACTTGAAAGGGAAAAAACGAGTTTAATCTTTAAGTCTTTTATTGTGGCAAACCTTGGAATACTAGGTTCAATGTTCGCCTTGGCCGGCTTCTTCATGTATATTTTTCCGAGCACCTCACTTTATACTGCCGTGGTTTATGCAATACCTTTAAGTATAATGAGTAGTGCGATTATTATTCCGAGTGTCGGCCGATTGACAGGCAAAAAACGTGAATTCATGGTTTACGAGAGTACTTTTTCTGATATTTTAGGAATTATGGTCTTTTATTTCATGATTGGGGCAGAAGGAGGTGCTGGTGAAGGAAATTTATTCTGGGAAATCGTATTCAATGTAGTAGGTACTGTTGTCCTGTCCGTTGTTGTTGCTTATGTAATGGTTTATTTATTCCAACATTTAAAAATGCAGGTTAAACTGTTTTTGATAATTGCAGTCTTGCTACTTCTATTCGCTATTGGTAAATACTTCCACCTTTCATCCTTACTAATTATTCTTGCATTTGGGATTGTTTTAAATAATACGGATGTTTTCTTTAGAGGGAGGTTATCTAAATTATTCGACAAAGAAAAAGTAAAACCAATCTTACATGACTTTCATATTTTAACTTTAGAATCGGCATTTTTAATCAGAACATTCTTTTTCGTAGTGTTCGGGTTAAGTATTTCTGTTGCGTCGTTATATAATATTGAAGTTGCAATAAATAGTTTGGCCATTGTCGCTATTCTTTACATTGTGCGCTATATTTTTCTTAGGTTGTTCGCAAAAGAATTCCTTTTTCCTGAGTTATTTATTGCTCCAAGAGGATTAATTACGGTTCTGTTATTCTTTGTTTTATTAAAGAGTAAAACGATTAACATCCCGAATTTTGATACTGGTTTATTACTTTATCCGATCCTTATAACGAGTATGATTATGATGTTTGCTTTAATTTCATACCGAGGAGAGAAAGTAAAAGACGTCATTTTACAAAACCTTCCATTACTAAATAATAAAGATGGAAACGACACAGTTCAGGAACGTGTGGAACACAACACAGAAGAACAAGATTTCGATGGTTTTTAGATTTCTTATTCTACTTACGTTGTTGAGTGCATGTTCAAATATTGAGCGTATAGAATTGGAAGAAGACCTACAAAACAAAAAGTCGTACAAAATAGAACTTAGTTCGATGATACACATTCCATACTGTGGAGGAGCGTATCCCGACCCTGAACAAGCACAAGGTTATTTTATCCCATCGGAAATTCAGTTGTATTACTTGACAACAGACTCGGTTTTAACCCCAAAAAGTGTTTATCAAACTATTGAAACATCTGATGATAGTAAATTCTATTTTCGCATTGATCAAGGCGTTTATTTCTTACAACATCCAGACAAGAAGTTGTCATTGAGTGAATTCATGAAAAAAAATGGTAGTCAGAATACCAATCAGACCATGCTTGATTCAGATTGCTATTTGAAATGGAAAAATACACCAGATTTAAAGTTAATCGTCAAAAGTGATACAACCATTCAAATCACGTATCACGCAGCATGTTTTACAGGAACAAACCCCTGTCTTAGATATGACGGACCATATCCTCCTTGATTTTAATTACCAGTTAACAGCCAGTTTTCCTGTTGTTTTCCCACTCTCCAAGGCATTATGAGCATCTCCTAATTGAGAAGCTTCATAAACACCACCAATTTGTGGTTTGATTTTTCCCTCAGAATAAAGGTTCACTACACTTTGTAAACAAAATTCTAAAACTTTTGGCTTATTATCAGCTATTTTAAGCATGTTTACCCCAAGTATATTCTTTGAGCGCATCATTAAACCAATAGGTAAAACAAGACCCATTTTTCGTACAAAATTCAATTTAGAAAGAATCCCCCATTTTCCATTTGAAAGCTCAGAACCTCCAAATAAAATCATGCGGCCACCTGAACCAAGTAAAGCAAAATCTTTCTTAAATGTCGAACCTGCAACTGGATTATAACTAATATCTATACGATCGCCTTTTAAAGCCTTTTCAATTTGAGCTTGGTAGTCAGAATCGTTATAGTTTACAACGATATCCGCACCTAATTCTTTAACCAGCGCTTCTTTTTCCTTTCGCCCAACTTTAGCAATTACGCGCGCTCCTTTCAGTTTAGCCAATTGAATCAACATCGTTCCGACACCACCTGCAGCAGCATGAATTAAAACGGTATCAATTTTATGTACAGGAGTTAAATACTCAGCCATATAAAAAGCTGTAACCGCTTGCGTACACAATGCTAAAAGAGCTTCTGCGGGTTGATTTTCTACAGTTACAGTTGCGTAATCATTTGTAATTACATGCTTTGCATAACCGCCAAATCTACAAAAAGCCACCACGCGTTTTCCTAATTTTGACTGATCGGCATCGGGACCAACATGAGTTATTTTCCCAACCACCTCGTAACCAACTACACAAGGAAAAGGAGGCGCCTCTCGGTATAACCCTTTTCTTGCCATTACATCGGCATAATTCAATCCAAACGTCTCCACTTCAATTAGAACTTCCGAACCAACTGGTAGATTTAATTCAAACTTTCTTAAATCAAAAGCTTCGTTTGCCTCTCCTGTTTTAGTGAGAAAAAATGCCTCGCTCGATATCACTCCCATTACTTTCCTTCTTTTCCTTCAATAACAATAACAATCTCACCTTTTGGCGGATGAGCCTCGTAATACTCCTTAATTTCTTTGGCGGTACCTCGTTTGTATTCTTCGTACATTTTTGTGATTTCACGAGCAACACACACTTTTTTATCCTCTCCCATAAACTCAGCAATTTGTCCAAGACATTTTACCAATCGATGTGGCGATTCATATAAAACAGTCGTTCTTTTTTCTTCCGCAATTGCAAGTAATCGGGTTTGTCGGCCCTTTTTATGCGGCAAAAAACCTTCAAACACAAATCGATCACACGGAAAACCACTAGAAACAATTGCTGGAATTAGCGCCGCAGGTCCAGGTAAACATTCAATTTCGATACCCTTTGCGATACATTCTCTAATCAATAAAAAACCAGGATCGGAAATACCTGGAGTTCCAGCGTCGGAAACTAAAACAGTCGAAGTATTTGCTTTAATTTTATCAATTGCATTCGACAATGCTTTGTGCTCATTATGTGCATGAAACGGATGTGTAGGCTTCGAAATGTCTAGGTGATTTAATAATTTTTTTGTTACGCGTGTATCTTCCGCAAAAATTAAATCCGTCTCTTGCAAAATACGAATTGCACGTAAAGTAATATCCTCAAGGTTTCCTATCGGGGTAGGAACAATATAAAGTTTCGACATGTTTTGAATCTTATCGGGTCAAAACTACATAGTCCTGCAGTAAAGTCTGCAAAAATTGTAATCTTTTTTTCGGTGTCTCTTCTAAGCCCATAAGCTCAGCAGATTTATTTGCTAAATCAATAGCGAATTGTTTTGTTTCAGGATTAGGGTTTGCACGAACTCGTTGAATTGTATTTTTGATCAACAACATATCTTCATCTGTGAAACGAACAACGTCCGTATAAACGGGTGTGTAATTATCTTGACTCTTAATAGATAAAACATCCTTCAACGAATACTTTATGCTCGATTTATTCTTAATTACAATCGTATTGGCCATTACATCGCCCATGCGTTGTCTGCGATCTGAAGTCCCCGCATAAATAATTCCAAGAATTCCAATTCCAAACCAAAAGAGAATAAAAAAATCAGCGCTGATCCAAAGGAAATCGCCTTTAAAAATCCAACGCGTAAACACTTCTCTCAACCCTGGTCGCTCACCCGAAACGGTTACAACACGAATACCTAAAATGTATTTTCCCAAGCTTTGTCCTTGAGTTAAATATTCAATAGTAGGATTATAGAAAATCCATGGAATTTTTATCAATAAAAGTTGCAGAAACAGATATGAACCATAGTCGGCCTCAAAATATCCAGAAAACCCAATCACCATTCCGCAAATGATAAAATAAATTAAAAATGCAAAAAAATCGATCATTGCAGCTGCAGCACGTTGAGCTACAGACGCTAATTCATATTCGATTTTTACATTTTGAGCGGACTCAAATTCAATTGACTTCATTTGTAATTTATTGGTTTAAAGATACCTATTTCAAATAATAAATCAAGTGAGTCTCAAATCTTGATAAAACCTACGCTCTCAATCTTATTTAGATGGATTCTAAATATACAAATCATGACAAATAAATGACAAAAGAAAAGCAAGAACTGAGCATCTTTGCGTAGTGATAAAGAATAAAGGCTTGGAAACCCTACATATCGTTGCATTTACACATCGTAACTTACCTGTTTCAGAGATAGGTAAATTACATATTGAAGAAGACAATCAACAAGAGCGATTGTCTGCCTTTAAATCAGTGATGGGACTTGATGAATTGATGTTTCTTTCAACGTGTAACCGTGTTGAATTTGCTTTTGTTACTAGCGAGAATGTCGACATCCCGTTTTTAGATCAATTTTTTCATGAGCTATATCCTGATTTTGATGATGAGCATCGCGTCTTATTTTCATCAAATGGAGATGTCTATAGAGGATTGGATGCCATTGAGCATCAATTGTCTGTTGCATCGTCTGTAGATTCCATGGTTGTGGGAGAACGAGAAATAATTACACAAGTGCGTGGAGCATTTGAAAATTCTCGTAAAATGGGGTTGACAGGAGATTTACTTCGTTTAATGATTCGTCATACAATTGAGACGGCGAAAAAAGTTTATACAGAAACAAGCATTGCAAAACGTCCGGTTTCTGTGGTATCTTTAGCTTATCACCGTTTACGCGACATGAATGCAACATTGGATTCTCGAATACTAATTGTCGGTGCGGGTGTCACGAATACGAATATGGGTCGATTCTTACGCAAACATGGCTTTACGAATTTTCATGTTTTTAATCGAACACTATCAAAAGCCGAAAAGCTAGCCTCTGATTTAAACGGCATAGCCCTTCCTTTATCTGAACTCAAAACGTTTGACAAAGGTTTTGATATCATCATTACATGTACTGGGTCTGAAAATCACATTCTGACTCCCGAAATATATTCGCAATTACTACAAGGGGAAACTTCTCGTAAAACGGTTATAGACATTGCCATTCCACAAGATTTATCTCCTGAAATCATCAAAGCGCATAATGTAACACACATTTCAGTTGAGTTGTTGCAAAAGATTTCAAATGAAAATTTGAAAGCACGTTCTAAAGAAATACAACATGTTGAAGAAATTATTTCTGAGGCATTATTTGAATTCAAACATTTGAATCAAGTTCGGTCTGTCGAATTAGCAATGCGTGCGGTGCCAAATAAAGTAAAAGAAATAAAGGCCACTGCAATGAACGAGGTTTTCAAAAATGAGTTGAACGAGTTGGATGATGCCTCCCGTGAAACACTAGAAAAAATTGTTGGTTACATGGAAAAGAAATACATGAGCATGCCAATGCTTATGGCAAAAGAAATATTGCTTAAAAAACACTCTTAAATGAAAAATGTTGTCATTGGTTCTAGAGGAAGTGACCTTGCATTATGGCAGGCACACTTTGTGAAATCTGAACTTGAAAAATTGGGATGCACTGTTGAATTGAACATTATCAAAACTCAAGGGGATGCCATTCAACATTTAAGCTTTGACAAACTAGAGGGAAAAGGATTTTTCACAAAGGAAATCGAGGATGCCTTATTGAGTAAACAAGTAGATTTAGCGGTTCATTCTCATAAAGATTTAGAGACAACTCCTCCAGCAGGATTAAAAATTGCATGTGTTTCTGAACGTGCGAACCCCGCGGACATCTTATTAATACGAAAAGAATCTGTTGATGCATCTCAAAAATGGTCCTTAAAAGCAGGCGCTATTGTTGGAACATCTTCCGCGAGAAGAAAGTCGCAAGTATTGAAATACCGTCCAGACACCACTATCAATGATTTAAGAGGCAATGTACCTACGCGTATTGATAAATTAAGAAAGGGAAATTACGATGCAATCCTATTGGCTAAGGCCGGTGTAGATCGCTTAGAATTAGACCTATCTGAATTTCTGGAGATTATTTTAGAACCTACGGAATTTGTTCCTGCACCAGCTCAAGGTGTTTTAGGGTTACAGATAAGAAATGAAGACGATGAGTTAAATTCAATTCTTCAAAAAATGAACTTTCCTGAGGTTCAGAAACGCATTGAATTAGAACGAAAAGTTTTAAACCTATTAGATGGTGGCTGTCAATTGCCGCTTGGTGTTTACTGTGATGAAGCGAACAATTTATATGTTTCATTTGCTGATGGCGCAGAAAGCGAATGTGTTCAATTAAAATACAAAGTTGAATCATTCGACGGAATGGCTGAAAAAGTAATTGCAGATTTAAAATAATAAGAAGGGATGTCAACACGTCTTTTCATATCTAAAAATATATCAGAGTTAGGTCAATTACAAACGTTTCTAGCCAATAAGAATACTGAACTTATTGCACATTCTTTTCTACATTTTGAAGGAATTGATTTCGAATTAGAATCAACCTATGATATAATCTTTTTCACAAGTCCTAGGTCTGTTATTTTCTTCAAGGCGATTTATGAAATACCAGGAAAGGTGAAAATTGCTTGCACAGGATCTAAAACCGCTGAATTACTTCAAACATTGGGGTATCGAGTAGACTTTACAGGGACTAAGAGTGGCGACATTCAATCTGTTGCGAAAGAATTCAAGGCTTGGTCTGGAGGACAAAAAGTTCTATTTCCAATCTCTACAAAATCTTTAAAGACTATTTCTTCTGAATTGGAGGAATCTGCTGTTATTGAAGTTGAAGTGTACGAAACAAAAATTCAAGGCAAGGCCATTGAAGATTGTGACACCTATGTATTCACAAGTCCATCTAACGTAGAAGGCTTCATAATTGACAATGCTATTCCATCAAGCAGTAGAATAATTGCGTGGGGAACCAGTACTGCAGACTCACTAGAGCAAAATGGATTTCATGTTAACCACGTACTAAACGACTCTTCTATACCTTCACTTATTGCATTATTAAACTAAAAAAGCCCCCTTTCGGAGGCTTTTCAATTAAACTTTCGCACTTCTTATTTCACCATGAATCGCATTGTTTGCTTTTCACCCGAAATTGTTATCTCTACAATATAAACGCCATTTGCAAGGTTTTCTGTATTGTATGAAACACGCTGCAATCCAGAATTGAAAACTTGATTAGAAACAGTTCCAATCATTTTTCCATACATATCATAGATGGCGATTTTCGCATTTTCGGTTTCATTAAGCATAAACTCAATATTAACAACTTCACTTGCCGGGTTCGGATAAACACGAATGCTATTCAATTGATTAAATTCAGTTAAACCAAGATTTCCTTGATAAGCCAAATCCATTTGAGCAACATTAATCATTTCACGTTCACCGATACCAGGACCAGCATAATCCAAGAAACCAATCAGTTTAATGTTTTCTTCATTATATGACGCAGGTAATGTATATGTAAATGTTTCCGTGTAAGAGTCACTTGGTGAAACTAATGAAGGAATTGTACCAGCAACACCCATAGCACCTCCTGGAACTGCTCTTAAAACATGATTATGCACATAACCTATAATTGGATCTCCAACACCCTCAAATGGATGACCAGCTGTTGTATTCAAGTAATTCACTTGGTCATACCCAGAACCCGTACCCGTAACACCATCTTCAATAATCATTGCACCTAAACGCATATCACCCGAAGCGTAATCAACATAATTACCCGTAACTTCAATGATAATCTCGCGTGTTGCTGGATCATATGAATGCAGAATAGAAACATCCGCTGGAGTGTATGACCCTATTTGATTTAAAACATTCGAAGACCAAGCACTTCTAGAGTGTGGTTCGTCTGGTTCGCCGGCAAATACTTTTCTATCAACCATTCCATTTGGATAAGCCGATACACCAAATTCAGATCGAATCCCTTCAGCAAACTCCATATCATCCCCATCATGAATAGAAACAAGAACTACGTCATTTGGGTTGGCCGCATAAATACCATCCATAATCACGGCCCCATCAGGACACCATCCACACCAAGCACCTGTGAACTCTTCTAACAGCACAGTTCGTGTACCTGAAATCCCAAGATTGGAGTATAAATCGCTACAAATTTGGTCATTACACATTCGTTGATCGGTATTTCCTCCATTCAAGTTATCCGCCCAAACACAAAGTTCAACAGCTTGACCACCTATTGAGAGGTCTAGTGGAGTTGAATGTGAGAAATTATACTCACCACCAAACGCAGGGATATTGGCCATTACCGTCATTGTATTATTAGCACCTCCATTTGAAGTATAATTTAAATCAAATTGTGTAATTGGTGTAGCTCCATAATTCACTATTGTACCGGTTACGTTATGCAATCCTACAGTAACCATTCCAGACAAATCCAAAGATTCTACAGATAAATCATAGTCAATTCCACCCCACATAAATGTATAAACCTCATCGTCATCTGCAGCAGCACCCAATGAAGGATAATCCATACTTGGACTTCCGCCAATTTGTGTTGCTAAAGTACCACTGCTATTCTCACAACCCACCGTGGCAGACAATCCAGTTGCATTTCCATAATTATGGACAATATCAAAATCGCCACATTCGTATAGTCGAATTGCAGCATAAAGAAAACCGCTTCCTGATGGAGGCGTTACAGAAAACCATTGAATAACGTGAACCCTATTTGGTGCTGTACCATAAGTAAATGAACGTACTTCATCCACTGAACCCGAACCTGAAGCAACTTCTAGATCGTCCCAAAATGCGTAAATAGCATTATTCGGACCACCTGCTGAAGGTATGCTTGTATTCGTTGGCTCACTCGTTGTAGAAGCTGTATTGAATGTAATATATCCATTATCACTCGCTTTATAGCTAAATACACTTTGTCCATAATACTCGAAAGTAAAAGGTATAGTTTGAGCCGATGATAATACATCTGCTGAAGGCACCGACAATATTGCCGTTCCTGCTGAATTATATTCGTAAGGAGCTTGTGTACCTGCCGAATTAATAACGCCATAATTCTGTGCTGATAAAAGCAGAGAACTAAAAACTGCTCCTACGAGCATTAAGATTTGTTTCATAATAAAAGTGTTAAGTTATATCACAAAGTTAAGGTAATTTCACCTATGATATTGTTACCTTCATCACTTAATAAACTGTTTTA
>JBFHHS010000098.1:0-9556 GCA_041596895.1 Crocinitomicaceae bacterium
GTAGTTTCAAAATCCTTACGAGTTATCAATAGAGTAGCTAACATTAGGATCATTGCTGAAAGAAGAATTGTATACGCTTTTACACGTCTAGTCCATTCAAATTTGGTCCCATTCTTAATTCCTTTTTCAGAAACAAAACGAATTAATCCTTTTTCAAGTCCGACACTGTCCATCATATGATCACAGGCATCAATACATGCAGTACAGTTAACACACTCTAATTGAGTTCCATGTCGAATGTCAATTCCGGTAGGGCAGACGTGCACACACTGATTACAAGAAATACAATCTCCTTTACCAGCTGCGGCCCTATCTTCTCCTTTTTTAAATTTACCTTGTGTTTCACCACGTTCGTGATCATAGGCAACAACCATTGAGTTTTCATCTAGCAGAACACCTTGTAATCTACCGTAAGGACAAATTGTAGTACAAACTTGTTCTCTTAGCTGTGAGAATACTAGATAAAATATCGTAGTAAAGATTAAGATTGAAATGAATCCTCCAAAATGTTGTCCAATAGGATCTGTTTGGATTTTCCATAGTTCATCAGAACCAATTATATAGGCCAGGAAAGTATTTGCGATTAAAAAAGAGATGAGCCAAAATATAGCATGTTTAGCCGTCTTTTTCCAAATTTTCTCCTTGTTCCAAGGACCTTTATTTAATTTTTTCTGGTGTGTCCAATCCCCTTCAATCCAATATTCGATTCTACGAAAAACCATTTCCATAAAAATCGTTTGGGGACATATCCAACCACAGAAGAGTCGCCCGTAAATAATGGTGAAGAGGATTATAAAGACAACACCAATGATTAATGCAATAGCAAATAAGAATAAATCTTGAGGCCAAAAAACCTTTCCTAAAATGATGAACTTACGCTGAATGATATTAAAAAGAAGAGACTGATGTCCGTTGATTTTAATATGAGGTGCCGCAAATAAAATCAGGAGTAAGACATAGCTTACTATTTTACGTTTATTGTAAAACTTACCCTTTGGTTTCTTCGCGTATACCCATACACGACTACCATCTTCATTTACTGTTGAAATGCGGTCTCTAAAACCTCCTTCTTCATCTCCTTTTACTTCTTCGTATTCGCTCATTTTGATACTGTTTGTGGTTGATAACAGTGAATAGTGAACAGGTCAGACTTTCGTCCTCATATGTTATTTTTCTATAATATCTCCTTCAGGTTGTTTTCCTTCTGCCTCAGGCATTGAGATCACGTAAGATGCAACTTGTTGAAGTTGAACAGGATTCAGTTTTGAAGCATGCTCAGGCATTCCATTTGCAGTACCATTCTTAACTGTTGCAAAGACTTCTTTTACATCGTAACCATAAATCCAAGTATTATCGGTTAAGTTTGGTCCAATATTACCTTCACCTTTCGGGTTGTGGCAGATTACACAGTTAGCGTCATATAAAGTTTTTCCTGTCGCCAAATCTTTGCTTTCTGTTAGTAAAGTTACATTTGTTTCATCAACATTCATTGCATTCTTTTCTAAGTATGCTTTAACTTCAACTTCGGCTTCAGCAACAGATCGGTTGTACTCTGCAATCTGAAGATCTCCAACACTAAAAACGTGGTAATAACCTAAGTAAATAACAGCAAAAACAATTGTAGCGTAGAACCCCCATACCCACCAAGGCGGAAGGTTATTGTCTAACTCTTGAATTCCGTCATATTCATGACTTAATAGAATAGAATATTCTTCTTCAATTGGAACAGCATCTGTTAAGATTTTGTTTAATTTACTCTCTTGTTTCTTAGTGTTCACGACTTCTTTAACAGGACGAGGGCGTACCATTTCCATTACTTCATTGAACATGCGACGCATATAGAAAATAATGAATAACAGAACAACGTTAAGTCCAATCAGCATCATAATATCGCTATCTTCAACTAAAAGCCATGGAGTACCTTCAGCACCTTCACCTGTGGTTTGAAATTCCAAAGCTAAAGATTGATTTGACATTGCAATAAAGCCAAACATTCCAACCAAAGCAATAATTGCTTTAACCGTTGTATCTTTTGCAGCATTTTTAATTTGTTGCATTTTAACAATAGTTTTAGTCGTTCCAGATAGAATAAGAATTGCGATGATTTGCAATAATATTCCAGCCATCAAGAAGTAGAACAGGTTTAAGTTCTTCTTATAGTTAGGTACAATTACAACAACTGGATCAGTAGATGTTGAAGGCGCCACTTCAGCAGCAGGAGCAGCAGGCACCCAATTGTCCACATAAGATAGAATTGCATCTAACTCTTCGTTGGAAACTTGTTGAGCGGGCATGTCCGTTGGACTGTATTCTTTTGCGGCATTTGCTAGAGAACTTTTGCCAGATAGAACCAACGCTTGTGAATTAGCAACCCATTCGTAGATCAATTCACCTTCACCTGCGTCTTCCCATTTTTGTTTAACACCTTTTAGGTTTGGTCCTGTACCATCTTTGCCAAGCATATGGCACATGTTACACTTAGATTTGAATAGTCCCTCACCGTCTTGAGCAAACGTTAATGTTGTACTCATTGTGATGACTAATAGCGTGAAAATTTGTCCAAAAAATTTCATGATAGTTTTTTTTATGCTTGAATATTAATCCAGATTATGTTTAGTTTCTTCTTCTACCGCATCATCAAATGGGATAGCGCTTAACATATCAATCTCTGGTTTCTTCATACGAACCACAAATGCAATTACTACAAAGAAGAATATGAAAAAGATCAATAAAGAAAAGATTGGGTATATCGCAACGTCTTCTATTCCTGTCAGGTTGTGTTTAATATATCTCAACATAATTTCTAGTTTTCTTCAGTTTCATTTGAGGTATCTGCTTCTTTAGCTTCTCCTTTAATATCAACTCCTAAGCGTTGTAAGTATGCAATTAAGGCAATGATTTCTTTCGATTTCATTTCTTCAATTTTCGCATTAATATCAAGGTTTTTCGTTACCTCTTCAGGGAAATTGTTAACGATATCCGTTGCTATTTCACGAGCTTGTTTGATTGCATCCTCTGTTGCTAACTTGTCGTATCCTTCTTCATAAGGAACACCTAAAGTTTGCATCGCTCTAATTTTAGCTGGAAGATAAGATAGGTCTAAATCATTTTCTGCCATCCAAGAATAAGCAGGCATGATTGAACCAGGAGAAATATCTTTTGGTCTGATCATATGGTCATAATGCCAAGAGTTATTTCTTTTTCCACCTTCACGAGCTAAATCTGGTCCTGTTCGTTTAGATCCCCATTGGAATGGGTGATCATACACAAACTCTCCTGATTTCGAGTACTCACCATAACGCGCTGTTTCAAAACGTAATGGACGAATCATTTGAGAGTGACAGTTGTAACATCCTTCTTTAACATATAAATCACGACCTTCTAACTCAAGAGGAGTGTATGGTTTTACACTTGCGATAGTAGGAACATTGCTGTCTACAATCATTGTTGGTATAATCTCAACTAAACCACCAATAGCAACAACAATTAAACTCACAATCATGAATCGAGCAGGTTTTTTCTCGATTGCTCTATGCCAGAAATGCTTTCCAGTTTCTTTTACGTTTGCGTCTCTCATATTAGGAGCTTCGGCTTCTTCATTAGCTAAGAAATTTCCTGATTTTGCAGTTTTAATAAGGTTATAGAACATCATAACTGTACCAGTGATGAATAACAATCCACCTAAAGAACGAAGGATATAGTATGGTTCTAGAGCAGTTACAGTTTTCAGGAACTCAGGGTTTGCTAAAGTTCCATCTGCGTTAAACTCTTGCCACATAAGACCTTGAACAAATCCTGCGATGTACATTGGTACAGCATAAAGTATAATACCTAATGTTGCGATCCAGAAGTGTTGATTGGCCATTTTTTTAGAGTAAAGTTTAACTCTAAATAAACGTGGGAACAACCAGTATAGCATACCGAATGTTAACATACCATTCCATCCTAAACCACCTACGTGAACGTGGGCTACAGTCCAATCTGTAAAGTGAGAAAGCGTATTAACCATTTTCAATGATAATAACGGACCTTCGAAGGTTGCCATACCATAACAAGTCAAGGCAACAACCATGAATTTTAACATGACATCATCACGAACTCTATCCCATGCACCTCTTAAAGTAAGCAGTCCATTTAACATACCACCCCATGATGGAGCAATCAACATTACAGAGAATACAACACCTAAACTTTGAGCCCAATCAGGAAGTGAAGTGTATAATAAGTGGTGAGGACCAGCCCAGATATATAAGAAAATCAAGGCCCAGAAGTGAATAATTGAAAGTCTGTATGAATAAACTGGTCTATTCGCAGCTTTAGGAACAAAGTAATACATCAAACCTAAGTAAGGTGTAGTTAAGAAGAATGCTACGGCATTGTGACCGTACCACCATTGTACTAATGCATCCTGAACACCAGCGTACCATGAGTAACTCTTAAAGAAAGAAACAGGTAATTCAAATGAATTGAAAATGTGAAGAATGGCAACAGTAACAAATGTTGCTATATAAAACCAAATTGCAACATACATGTGTTTTACTCTTCGGTTCAAGATTGTCATAAACATGTTCAATCCCCAAACAACCCACATTACAGCAATAAGAATATCAATCCACCATTCTAATTCGGCATATTCTTTACTTGTTGTAATACCAAAAGGTAAGGTAAGAACGGCACAAACAATAATGAATTGCCAACCCCAAAAGTTGATATTACTTAGTTTATCACTCCACATACGCGTTTTAAGTAAACGCTGCAATGAGTAATAAACTCCCATGAAGATTCCATTACCAACAAATGCAAAAATTACTGCATTGGTATGCAATGGTCTAATTCTACCAAAGGATAAAAAGCTGAATCCCAAGTATTCATTGAAGAATTCTGGAAAAGCAAGCTGGAGTGCTGCAGTCAAACCTACAAGCATCCCAATGATACCCCAGATTACTGTAGCATAAGCGAAATTTCTGACAATCGTATTGTCGTAACTAAACTTCTGTACTTCCATTTGTTTTAGTGTTTGTTTTTACTTTTTTGTTTGATTCAAGTTTATCGTCGAATAACATTCGAACAGAAGGAGAGTAATCATCATCATATTGTCCGTTTTTGGTCGCCCAAAAGAAGCTTCCTAAGAAGAATAGTGCGATGACTAAACTGACAATTAACATTAGATAAATTATTCCCATATCACAAAGGAAGTTAATTTTTATTTGTTAATATGTAATAGATGGTCACTAAAAAACATGATTAATATCATGTTTTTGTCATGGAAGTGTCATGTCCTTTGTTATGACTGGGTTTAAGGTCTGTTTAGAGATGTCGAAAGTGTACTTATTAGGACGATACTAATGGAGCTTAATGGCATTAAAATGGCAGCAATAAGCGGTGTTAAATTACCGGAAATTGCAAAACTCAACCCAATGATGTTATACAGAATTGAAAATACATAGCATACATTCAAGATGTTTTTTGCCATGCTTGATATTTTCATATACTCTTTAAGTTTGACAAGTTTAGAAGCTTCAATGATGGCGTCAGAACTTGGGGTAAATCGAAATACATCTTCTGATATTGCAATTCCTGTTGTAGCCGTTTCAAGTGCTCCAGAATCATTTAAACCATCTCCAATCATCATTACATGTTTTCCTTCGGCTTCTAACGATTTGATATAGTTTAACTTGTCGTGCGGACTTTGATTGAAATGGAGGTTTGTAATTTCCGGATTGTGATCTAAAAGGAATTGTTTGTCGCGATCTTTATCTCCAGAAAGAATATGGATGTTAACCGTAGATTTCAGTTCGTTTAACAATGCACTGATTCCAGGTCTAAATTCTGATTCGAATATAAAACGTCCAAGGTAGCAGCCGTCTATAGCAACATGAGAAGACGTTTCGTTTTCAGTTTTCGTTGCACTCTCGTGAACAAAATTCGCCGACCCAATTCTAATTTCGGAATGATTGATAACACCAGAGACTCCGCTTCCACTTTTTTCTTCAAAGGTGTCTAATTCTAGTTCGTTTTTAATATTTAAAGTCTTAAAGTGAAGAACAATTGACCGTGAAAGTGGGTGAGTAGAAGAGTTTGCAACTAAAAGGATTTTTGCTATTTGATCATTGTTTAATGAATTCCCAGAAAATGAAACTTTATCTGTGCTGCCCGTAGTGAGTGTTCCTGTTTTATCAAAAACAATGTCGGTTGTTCGATTAATGTTTTCTATAATAGAAGTGTTTTTAAGGTATAAGCCGTTTCTACCCAACAGTCTCATGATATTTCCATAAGTGAAAGGCTTAGAGAGGGCGAGGGCACATGGGCAGGCAACAATTAATATTGAAACAACAATTTCCGTAACTCTGGAGTTGTCAAAAAAGTACCATGTTATCCCAGCGATTAAGGCTATCATTAAAACTGCAGCAAGAAAGAAAACGGATAATTTATCTGGTTCTTCCTTCGTTTTATCCTCTTTCTGTGAATTGTCATTCCAGAGTTGGGTAAGATGACTTCGGTTGCTTTCTTTTTGTACTTTAAAAAGAGTTTGTTTTCCTAAAAGCTTACCTCCTGCATAAACAGCATCGCCTTTTACTTTTTCTACCGGAAGTGCTTCACCAGTAACAAAACTGTAGTCGATTTTGGCTGTTTCAGATATTAAAATGGAATCACAGGGAATTACTTCTTGATTACGGATTAGGATAGAATCATCAATGTTAATTTCGTCGATTTCAACGATTTCTTCAGTATTGTCTTTCACTCTGGTAACTGCTACTGGGAAGTAAGCGGTGTAGTCCCGTTCAAAAGAGAGTGATCGATAGGTTTTATTTTGAAACCATTTTCCAATCAATAAAAAGAATACAAACCCTGCGAAGCTGTCCATGTATCCAGGGCCTAGACCACTGAAGATGTTGTAGCAACTTTGTAAGTAAAGTGCTAAAATTCCAATGGAGATTGGTACATCTAGATTTAAACTTCTGAATCGTATTGCTTTAAAAGCAGAAATGAAATATTCATTGGCAGAATATAAAATCACTGGAATAGAAACGAAAAAAGATAGGTAAGATGTGAAATTTCTAAATTTCTCATCGGTTTCATCAAGACCTAAATATTCAGGGAAACTCCACAACATGATGCTTCCAAAAGCAAAACCTGCAACTCCCAATTTAAACAAATAGGTATTGTTTTGTTTTTTAGCTTGTTCTTTCTGGTTTCCAAAGTTTGGGGCGTATCCAATTTTATCCAGTAATGATGAAAGCTCCGAGATTTTAAAATCTTTTGTTACTACAATTACCGCTTCTCGTTTGGCAAAATTTACTTGACAGGATTGGACACGATTATCAATTTTAGTCAAGTTTTCAAGTAGATAAATACAAGAAGAACAATGAATTTGAGGAAGGAATAGAGTAACGTGAACGTGCTTATCATCTTCAAAGTCAATAAATTTCTTACGAATATTCTCTACATCCAGAAATGCATATTTATGAATGTTTGAGCTAGTAGGTTTGGCTCCAGCTTGATTTTCAAGATCGTAAAAAGTACCTAAATCATTAGCGGATAGCAACTGGTAAACGCTTTTACAACCGTTACAACAAAAAGATTTTTCATCATAAATTATTCCTTTACCTATGACTTCATCCCCACAGTGAAAGCACTTTTTTTGACTCATATAGTTTTTGAGAACATGTTATCTCTTTTTTGCGTTGCTGCTAAGTCCATGTCAAACGCCATGCAGCAGTTCCTTACAAAAGCAACACCTTCTTCTGTGACTGTTATTTTGTTACCTCGAATAATAACTAAGCCATCCGCAATCATTTCATCTAAACGACCAATGATTTGAGCGTGTTTTTCTTTGAATTGAGATTCAGAGTTGAATTCTGTTTCAAAATGGCACATTAGATCAAGAATATATTTTCTGATTTCAAGATCCAACTCGCTTAAAACGTGGCCTCTAAAAATCGGAATCGTATTGGAATTCACTATTTTAATATATTCTTCTGTAGACTTTTCATTTTGAGCAAAGCCGAACCAACTATCTGAAATCGCTGACATTCCTAATCCAAGTAAGAAATTAGTGTTTTGCGTTGTGTACCCCATAAAATTACGGTGTAAATTTTTCGCTTTAAACGCAATTGTTAAATCATCATGGTCTAGTGCGAAATGATCCATTCCAATTTCGATATACCCCTCAGCTTCGAGCATTTCTTTAGCTTTTTCGTAGAGCGCACGTTTAACCGAATCTTGTGGTAAATCTGACTCGTCATAACCACGTTGCCCGTTTCCTTTTATCCAAGGAACATGCGCATAACTATACAATGAAATGCGGTCTGGGCGCAATTCAAGGGTTTTTTGAACTGTATCAATAATGTCACCCATGTGTTGTTTTGGCAAACCAAAAACTAAATCATGACTGATAGATTTATAACCAATGGCTTTTGCTTGTTCGTGTACTTTCTTAACATCTTCAAAGGGTTGAATCCTGTTAATTGCTTGTTGAACGGTTGGACTATAATCCTGAATTCCGAGGCTCAATCTGCGGAAGCCAAATGCATGAAGTTTTTCTAGATGCTCTTCCGATGTGTTGTTTGGATGAGCTTCGAAACTCAATTCGGCATGTTCAGGATCGATAGAAGTCTTCCCGAAAATTGCAGTAACTAATCTAATTAATTGATCCGGTTCAAAGAAAGTTGGTGTTCCTCCTCCAAAATGCAATTCACGTATGTCCGGGGAGAAGTTAAATTCTTTCTGATACAATTCCCATTCCTTAATAACCGCATCGATGTATGGCCCTTCGACAGAGTGGTTCTTAGTAATTCTTTTGTGGCACCCGCAAAAAGTGCATAAGCTTTCGCAATATGGCAAGTGGATGTACAGACTTAGATCATTTGATTGAAAAGAATCTGTGTTTTTGGAAATAGTTTTTAACCAATCATTCACCTCCAAGGGATTGTTTTTCCAGAATGGAACAGTAGGATACGATGTGTATCTCGGTCCTGGTACATTATATTTTTCTACAAGTTTCTTCACAAAAATGCTTGATTTACATGCGTTGAACAGAACTTCAAAGATAATGTGAATAATTGATTTTTTATACTTTGAAAGAAGAACATATTCTATTAACTTTGGGAAAAATCCAACTACACATGACTGATAAGTCTTATAAATTCATTACTTGTGAAAATTGCCAAACGCGCAAGGACACACTTTTCCAATCTTTTTGCGGTGATACAGTTGAAGGGCTAGATGCAGTTAAAACATGCAGTCACTATAAAAAGAATCAACCATTATTCTTGGAGGGAAGTTCACCCAGAGGTGTTTTTTGCATGAATAGTGGAATGGTTAAAATATTTACAAGAGGCGAAGAAGGTAAGGAGCAAATTATACATGTTTCTGCAGCTGGAGAAATTGTTGGTTTTAGAGCGATGTTTAGTGGAGAGCCTTATAAGGTTTCAGCCACTACCTTGGAAGAATCCAATATTTGTTTTATTGGGAAGGCATATTTTTTGAATCTTGTGGATACAAATATTACGATGCGTAATGGAATTATGAAAGAGCTATCCACTGAACTAGCAGA
>JBFHHS010000099.1:0-9403 GCA_041596895.1 Crocinitomicaceae bacterium
CCCTTCATTACCCCAGGATTTACACCATCTAAATGATAATCAAGAATAATTAAGTCCGGTTTAAGATCTAAACACTTCAAGCAATCCTCTCCAATATCAAATGTATGTACCGTAATATTGGAACCTTTAATTACGTTTTTCAAAAGATTTAGATAAATCTTATTGTCATCTACAATAAAAACGGTCAATTTCTTGTCGGAATGAGCCTCTAAAAAAAAGGATGTTCCATAATAATCTTGAATAATTGTTTCTGTTTTCATGATAATTGGTTTTAGGTTAATACTTGCTTTAATTTTTTCTTATCAGTTCATTTTTAAGTTCCTTTTCAATAGCTAGAAAAACACTTTTAGTTCTCTCTACCAATTCCTTTACCGGGTGCTCCAATTCTGAATTATTGTGTTTTTGTTCTATTTCTTGACACAGCGCTTTCAGACCGGACAAGCCCAAAAGAGCATAGTTTGGTTTTATTCTATGAGCAATCATTCGAACACCATCATAATTTCCAATATCAACTTGACTCAATATTGTGTTCATATCTTCTTTCAAGGTTGTATGTATTAGCTCTAAAGTAGAATTCAGTAATTGCTCATTTCCATTCACGAAGCTCAATAGCTCGGTCATATTTATCTTATCGTTCACTTTCTTTTCAGCATGAACCTCCTTCTTTTTTGAAATACTAATTAGTCCTTCTATTTTCATGAACAGCTCTTTAGGTTCAAAAGGTTTAGATAAGTATGCGTTTGCACCTTCATCCATACAATGTTTCAACTCACCTTCAAACGCATGGGCCGTTAAAGCAATGATAGGTATTGATGAAAGTGGTGGTTCAAAATTCTCTCGAATGATTCTCATAGCTTCATATCCATCCATAATCGGCATTTGCATATCCATCAAAACAAGATCATAATCAGCATTGAGTAGAATTTCCAATGCTTCTTTTCCATTAGAAACAATATCCACTTGTACCCCTTGAGCCCTCAGCAAGTCAGAGGTTACCAACTGATTTATTTTATTGTCTTCCACAAGTAAAATACGGCTTCCTTCTATTCGAATATCCGTAAAGCAATCATCTATAATCGCTTGGTCGACGTTATCTTTCTGGATCACTTTATTTAGAGAAATTTGAACATTAAATTCTGCTCCTAAACCTAATTCACTTTTAACGTAAATCACCCCATTGTGTAATTCGACCAAACGCTTGACAATGGTAAGTCCTAAACCAGAGCCTCCAAACCTTCTTGTGGTATCCGACTCTGCTTGTGCAAAAGCAGAAAAGATTTTTTCAATTTTATCTTGTTCAATTCCAATTCCAGTATCTTTAATTCTGATTTCAAGGCAAACATCGCGGTCCGACTCAGAAATAAGTTTCACATCAACACAAACACCACCTTGTTCCGTGAATTTTATTGAATTTCCAATTAAGTTATATAATATTTGGTTCAATTTAACTGTATCTCCAAGGAGAGTAGCTGGGATATTTTTATCAATATTCAACTTAAAATCAATCTTTTTTTGAGTAGCTGTAGGCTCAAATAAGGCTTCAACACTTTGAATCAGCTCAAAGAAGTCAAATTCGATTTCATCCAAACTCATTTTACCTGCTTCAATTTTTGCTAAATCAAGCACATTATTAATAATACCCATTAATTGATTGGAAGAAGAAACAATTGCCTTCAGATATCTTTTCTGTTTGTCATTTAGATTTGTCGACTCTAATAATTTTGAAACACCAACAATACCATTCAAAGGGGTTCGAATTTCATGGCTCATATTTGCCAAGAATTGCGATTTTATTTGCGCCATGCTCTCAGCTTCCTCTTTCGCTTTAATTAAATCTTCCTCAAACTTAACCCGCTCAGTAATATTCCTTGAAGTAGCTTGAAAACCAACTACATAACGTCCTTTTTTCAATAATTGCACACGTTGTCCTATCCAAATCTCTTCACCATCTTTCGTTAAGATTGGAAATTCGCAGTATGAATCCATTTCCTTATCACGAAACATTTGCTTATAAAAAGCGACTGTTTTCTCTTGAAAGTCAATTCGTACCAATTCGCTGTAGTGCATTCCAACAATCTCATCCCTTGTGTAACCAGTTAAATATGAAACCGCCGGATTCGCAAAAGTAAACTCTCCTCTATGATTTGTTGTATAAATTAAATCGCTTACATTTTCAACAATCTGCTTATAACGTTCTTCAGTCTCCTTTAACGCAAGAGCTGACAATTCCCGTTGTTTTTTTGCTTGGTCGATGTTTGCATAATTTGTAAACGCAACTTCAATTGCAGACTTTAAATCAATGGATTGGAATGGTTTCACTAAAAAACCATATGCACCGGCCTTTTTCGCTAAACTTAAAGTACTCTCATCTGCATAGGCCGTCAGAAAAATAATAGGAGCATTTACGACTTTACGAATGCTATGGGCTACATCGATTCCTGTTAACACACCTTTCAAGTTGATATCCATAAGAATCAAATCAGGTCGTAACTCTAGTATGTCACGAATTGCATCTTCACCGGTAGCCGATCTTCCGACCACATTATAGCCAAACCCTTGCAATTCGAAAATAATGTTTTCAGCAACGATAAATTCGTCTTCAACAACGTATATGTTAGTAGTATTGATCATAGATTAATAGCAATTAATTGTGGTGACCATTCAGTTTAATTTAAGACAAAAAAGAGGGCTTATAAAATTTATTCAGTGAATTAATCTGTTTTTTAAGTGAATTAATCGTAACTTTTACCTAATTCACCGAAAACCCACGCAGCATGACGACATTAAAATGTATCGTCGTAGACGACGACTTCGTAATTCAAGGATTACTTTCGAAATATATTGAGATGATTGATCAAGTTGAATTGATCGCGGTTTTAAGTGAACCCACATCATTGTTAACTTCAGACATTTTAAATGAAGTGGACGTATTATTTCTGGACATTGAAACACCAGGCATGAATGGTATTGAATTTTTAGAATCTACAAACCTTAACGCGCAACTTGTTTTAATGACCTCTTCAAAAGAATATGCCTTCTTTGGATTTGAAAACAATGCCACAGACTTTTTATTAAAACCAATTTCTTTTGAACGGTTTAACAAATCCATTTTAAAAGTAAAATCCAAGGCGAATTCTATTAAACGGAACTACATTTTCATTAAGGTCAACAAGGAATACATTAAAATTGATTTAGATGACATTCTTTACACTACTGCCGCGAGCGAATACTTGAATGTGTATACAACTCATGGGAAATATCTCATCTATTCGAACATGACGGACTTTCAAAAAAAACTAGATTCTAATTTCATCAAAATTCATAGGTCACATATTATTTCACTGAATAAAATTGAGCGAATTAATCGTCAATATGTGATAATTAATGGTCAAGAAATCAGTGTAAGTAAAAGTCATGTTAATGAACTTTTTGAAGCATTAAACCTTAACACCTAGACTTTTTTTAAACCTATTCGTTTCCGCGGTACATCCAGCTCAACAACACGAACCTCAACATGCTCATGCAGTGAAATAAATTGCGAAGGATCTTCCACATACGTATCAGCTAAATTAGATTTGTGAATCAATCCATTCTCCTTAATTCCGATATTGACAAAAGCTCCGAAATTAGTAACGTTGGTAACAATCCCTGTTAAAGTCATACCAACAACCACATCGTCAATTGTTTTTAATCGGTGATCGAACTCAAGGACTTTCGCTTTTGATCGAGGATCACGACCTGGTTTTTTCAATTCAGAGATGATGTCATTGAAGGTATACTTATCCGTTTCAGGAAAATCAGAATGTTTAATCTCGGATAATAACGCTGTATTTCCAATCAAATCATCCACTTTCACTTTAGAAAACGCAGCAATTTTCTTTACAAACTCATAGCTTTCTGGATGAACAGATGAATTATCTAAAGGATTCTTACCATCACGAATACGGATAAAACCTGCCGCCTGTTCAAATGCTTTATCCCCCAAACGTTTCACCTTCTTCAATTCAGCTCTTGAATTAATTTTTCCATTTTCATTTCTGTACTGAACAATATTTTCTGCTAACGTTGGACCCAATCCTGAAATATAGCTCAATAAATAAGCTGAAGCCGTATTGACATCCACACCAACTGTATTTACACAAGAAATTACGACATCATCCAATGATTCCTTTAACGACGTTTGATTTACTTCGTGTTGATACTGTCCCACTCCCACTGATTTTGGGTCAATCTTTACGAGTTCTGCTAGAGGATCCATCAATCTACGGCCAATAGAAACCGATCCACGAACGGTTACATCATAATCAGGAAACTCTTTTCTTGCAATTGAACTGGCCGAATAAATTGAAGCGCCATCTTCTCGAACAACAAACACCTCAACATCACGATTAAATCGAATATGTTTCACCAAACGTTCCGTTTCTCGCCCGGCGGTTCCATCACCAATTGCAATTGCATCAATTTTATACGACTCAACTAATTGAGATATTTTCGCTTCTGCTTTAGATTTTTCATTCTGCGGAGGATGCGGAAAGATGGTAGCATTTGTTAATAGTTTTCCGTATTCGTCAATACAAACCACCTTACACCCTGTTCTAAACCCTGGATCTATAGCCAATATTCGTTTAGCACCTAGAGGTGGCGCAAGTAAAAGCTGTCTTAAATTCTTTGTAAATACCGAAATTGCTTCTTTATCTGCGCGCTCCTTTGCATTATTTAAAGCTTCATTTTCTAAAGAAGGACGAAGTAATCTCTTATAAGCTTCACTGCAAGCCTCTTCAACAATCTCACCACAGGCGTCATTTCCTTTTACAAAAAAACGTTCAATTTTCTTCAATGCATCTTCTTCTTCGGGACGTGCTTTTAACGAAATAATTCCCTCGCGTTGTGCACGATAAAGTGCTAAAAATCGATGTGAAGCGCATCTATTTAATGATTCAGCGTGATCAAAATAATCTTTATACTTCTCCCCTTCAGCCTCCTTTCCTTTAACCAATTTGGATTTTAAAATTGACCTTCGTTCAAAAAGCTGACGTAAATTAGCACGTAAACTTGCGTTTTCATTGATCCATTCGGCAATAATATCCTTTGCTCCAGCAATAGCCATATCTTCGTCAATGACATCACCTTTAATAAAACGATCTGCCATTTGAATTGGATCTCCACCTCGTTGCGACATTATCATTTTTGCCAATGGTTCCAACCCTAATTTCTTGGCCTTTTCACCACGAGTTAATCGCTTCACTTTGAAAGGTAAATAAATATCTTCCAAAACAGTTTGGTCAAAGCAACCTTCAATTTTAGAACTCAACTCAGGAGTCAATTTGCCTTGTTCTTCGATTGCAGAAAGAATAGTTTTCTGACGGGCAATTATATCATCATAGCGTTTTCCTTCATCACGAATTGTGGCCACTTGCACCTCATCCATATTACCTGTCATTTCTTTACGATACCTCGAAATAAAAGGTACTGTTGCTCCTTCACTTAAAAGGCTCAATACGTTTTTGATTGACCTTTCAGGAAGTCCGCTATTTTTTTGGATAAAATCTGCTTGATTCATAATATTCTATTGAACCTCAAATATAACTAACGACATCTTTTAGTATCTTCGATAAAAAGAAAATTTGATGAAAAAGTTCACATTATTTATTGGAGTCACTTTATTTATACTTTCTTGTTCTCCAAAAACAACTGAAGCGGTTGTTGAAACAGTTACTGAAGTTGAAGCTGAAGACGCAATGCCAACGATGGAAATTGCCGAAGGAAAAGGACTTTACGAGGCAAAATGTCACCGTTGTCACAAATTAAAAACAGTGACGGATTATACTGAGGCACAATGGGCGAACATCCTTCCGGATATGGCCAAAAAATCAAAGTTAGACGAAAGTCAAACTGCCAAGATCAATGAATACATTACTTGGAAAATTCAAAAATAATTGATGCTTGAACATTTGAAAGTAATTGATGCTAGTTCTGTATTAGCAGGTCCTTCTGTTGGAACATTTTTCGCAGAATTGGGGGCAAAGGTAATCAAGGTTGAACACCCTAAACACGCCGATGTTACTCGCAGCTGGAAATTACCTTCAGAGGATTCGGAAAATTCTGTTTCGGCTTATTTTTCAAGCATTAACTATAAAAAGGATTATATTAAACTAGACTTAAAACAAGAAACTGATCATGCTCAGTTTCTTGCTTTAATAAAGGATGCTGACATTCTAATCACCAACTTCAAGCATGGGGATGATGTAAAACTCAATATCCAAGATGAATCACTTTTAGCAGTAAATCCGTCTTTAATTATTGGGAAAATTAACGGCTATGGTAATGACAACGACCGTGTTGCATATGATTTAATCTTACAAGCAGAAACAGGATTTATGTCAATGAATGGGACACCAGAGAGCGGACCTGTTAAAATGCCTATCGCAATGATTGATATTCTTGCTGCTCATCATTTGAAGGAAGCGATACTACTAGCGTTGATTAATCGTGCGAAGACTAATAAAGGAACCTCGATTAGTGTTTCCTTATACGATGCCGCATTAAGTAGTTTAGCCAATCAAGGAAGTAATTACCTAATGGAAAATCATATTCCTCAACGAATAGGAAGTTTACATCCAAATATTGCCCCATATGGAGAGTTATTCAAAACAAAAGAAGACGACTTAATCACTTTTGCGATTGGTTCGGACACACATTTCAGCAAATTATGCACTGTTTTAGGGTTAGAACAACTGATTCATGACGTTCGTTATAAATCAAACCAAGACCGCGTAATCAATAGAACAGAACTGCAACAAGTTTTACAAGAACGCATTAGTAGTAGGGGAACAACAGAATTATTAAAGAAACTCTGCTCACTGCATGTTCCTGCAGGAAAGGTGAAGGATTTAAAGGAAGTTTTTGAATCAATAGAAGCGCAAGAATTAGTTCGAAGAGAAACTATTGATAATGTAGAAACATCACGTGTAACATCCGTTGTATTCAAATGAAAATTGACATCAGAAAACCTATTACACCGAAAGAGTGGGATCATTATTACGACATGCGCTATAATGTATTACGTAAACCTTTGAATCAACCTTTCGGCAGCGAGCGTAACGATGGTGATTTAACAGGAGAACACTTCGCCTTATATGCAGATAATATATTGCGTGCAATAGCCCGATTAGATCAAGCAGAGGAAGGTGTTTCTCAAGTGCGTTTTGTAGCTGTTCATCCGGACAGTCAAGGAAAAGGGTATGGTAGAATGATAATGAAGGCAGTTGAGCAAAAATCACAATTGAAAGGCAATACCAAGATGATACTTCACGCAAGAGATTATGCCGTTGATTTTTATTTAAAACTGGGTTACTCTAAAATAGAAAAGAGTTATAAACTCTTTGATGTTTTACAACACTACTTAATGGAAAAGACTTATTAATTTGCTTTATTTAGTTTTCTAGCTCTTTCATCTACTCGCTTAGTTATTAAGCGAAACAACAATTTGGTGTCTTGTGGGTTGATTTTTCTACCAAACTGAATGACTTGACCTTTATATTCAAACTCGATACGTTCCCCACCTTTGACCCATGGAGATTTTTCCCAAATTGACTGAATAGAATTAGGTGCTATGTCACATTCTTTAATCTTAGAAATATTCTCAATATAATATATCGCTGCTTTACCATATCCTTTGATTGATTTCTTATAAGAAAAGGAGACCTCATCAATTTTAATCAATTCTTTTCCCCAAAGGATCCAGAAAAATGAACGGATTACTTTAATTGCGAAGTACAACCAAAACGCCATAAACACAATCAAAATAATATTTTCTTGCTCGGTCAAATTTACGTTAAAATAAGCCCAGGTAATCACTGCACCAATTGCAATCCACATTCCAACCCAAGCTCCCATTAATGCCTTCACCCATGTAACATCCTCTGGGTAAACAATAATTGTAGTTTTATTCTTATCCTCAACAAAGCTAATACGCTTTCCTATCCATTTCATATCACAAAAGTACCTATTTTTATTTGAGTATATAACAGAAAAAGGGCGACTAACGCCGCCCTTTTCAAAAAAGATAATTTTCGATTATTTAACCGCTAATCTCTTTGTCATTTTAACGTTGTTCACTGTTAATTCAACTAAATAAACACCAGCTTCAAAGGATGAAGTATTAATATTTACTGTTGAAGTTGTATTCAATGTTCCGTAATCTCGAGAAGAAACTACTTTACCAGACATATCGTAAACTGCAAGCTGAACATCAGCCTCATTTTCTATAATGATTTCGATCGTTGCAGAAGTTGTTGCAGGATTAGGGAACAAATTGAAAGACTGAATTGGATTTGCATTTAAATCTCCTAAACCTGAGTTACTAGAGATTGTAGATTTTCCTGCATTATCAATCGCACCAGTTCCATCAATCAACATACCAATCACATGAATATTATCTTCATTCCAATCTGCTGGTAAAGTAAATGTAAACGTTCTTGAATGTTGCTCTCCTGCATTAACAGTTGCAGGGAAAGAATTCGCATCTCCATCCCATCCTGGTTGGATTCCTCTAGCTACGTGATTATAAACCATATCAGCGGCAGGAACTGGACTAGCAAGAACTTCAAATCCCCCCATAACACCATTGCTACCACCTGAATAGTAGTTTGTTTGAGCGTATCCAGCATCTGTACCTGTAACATCATCTTCTGTTATTACACAAGCTAACTTGTAAGAGTTATCTGCAGCCATTTGGAAATCAGCAGTTACCGTTACTTCTAAAACACGTGTTGTTGCATTCCAATTTGAAACATTAGAAATAAATGCCGTTGGAGCTACCTGTAAATTAGCCAAGAATTGATTGGTCATAGAACCTGGATCAACCTCTGGTCCTCTATCAACAAGAGCGCTTGGGTAACCACCAATATATGCACCAATAGCAGCATCATAAACAGCATCAGTCATTGGGTCACCATTATGAACAGCAATTCCTGCCCAATAAGGACCGTAGTTATTCGCAAAATTATCCATTGCTACAGTACCTCTTGGGCACCATCCACACCAAGTACCTGTCGCTTCCTCACCAACAACAACTTTTCCTGCCGCAGGAACAATTGGGTTGATTTCACCACATGCACTATCATCAGTTGCATCATCATCGGTAGTTCCATTTACATTACTTACAGTTGGAATTGCTGCCATTTGACCAGGCACCAACATTACTGGAGAAGTAAATACGACATCCATAGAAGCTGTTGAAGCCAAAGTCTGCCCTGTAACATTCTCAGTATACGTATTACCATTATAATCAATGGTAACATCGAAAGAGTTAATTTCAGTTGTTCCAGCATTTGCAACAGTAACCGTTGGGTAAACATTCACACCTGCAATTACACCTCCCATATCCAGTCCATTCACTGAA
>JBFHHS010000100.1:0-9359 GCA_041596895.1 Crocinitomicaceae bacterium
AAGCAAAGTTTGCATCATCTCTTAATGCCTCTCCTTCTGGAGTTTGAGATTCCTCTCTAAAGTGTCCACCACAAGATTCAGTTCTTAATAAGGCGTCTTTAGCGAATAATTCTCCTAACTCTAAGAAGTCTTCAACTCTTGCAGCTTTTTCAAGCTCAGGGTTAAATTCATATAAACCACCAGGAACCATAACATCTTTATGGAATTCAGCACGAATTTGGCGAATCTCTTCAATGGCTTCTTTAAGCCCTTGTTCGTTTCTTGCCATTCCTACTTTATCCCACATTACTTTTCCTAATCGCTTATGGAAATGGTCAACTGTTTTCGTTCCTTTATTGTTGATGAACTTTTCTAATCGAGCTGAAACTGATTTTTCCGCTTCATCAAATTCAGGAGAATCTGTTGGAATTGTTCCAGTTCTAATATCGTTTGCTAAGTAGTCACCTATTGTATAAGGTAATACAAAGTATCCATCAGCTAGCCCTTGCATCAATGCAGAGGCTCCAAGTCTATTTGCTCCATGGTCAGAGAAATTTGCTTCACCAGCTGCATAACATCCAGGAATAGTTGTCATTAAGTTATAATCAACCCAAATTCCTCCCATCGTGTAATGCACTGCAGGATAAATCATCATTGGAGTTTTGTATGGATTTTCGTCTGTAATCTTCTCATACATTTGGAACAAGTTACCGTATTTAGCTTCAATAACTGCTTCTCCTAATTCCTTAATTCTTTCTTCAGAAGCATTTGGTTCGTGATCTACTGTCGCTTTTTCTTTACCATAACGCATAATTGCTGATGCGAAATCCAGGTAAACGGCTTCTCCAGTTTCATTCACACCGTAACCTGCATCGCAACGTTCTTTCGCTGCTCTAGAGGCAACATCACGTGGTACAAGGTTACCAAAAGCAGGATATCTTCTTTCTAAGTAATAATCTCTTTCATCCTCAGATAAATCAACCGGGCGCTTAGTTCCTTTGCGAATCGCCATTACGTCTTACATATTCTTAGGTACCCAAATACGACCATCATTACGAAGCGACTCAGACATCAAAGTTAATTTAGACTGGTATTCTCCAGATCTAGGAATACATGTTGGGTGAATTTGAGTATAACAAGGGTTAGCGAAATATGCACCTTTCTTGTGAATTCTCCAAGCAGCAGTTACATTCGAACCCATAGCGTTCGTTGATAAGAAGAATACGTTCCCGTATCCACCTGAAGCGATTACAACTGCATGAGCAGAATGTCTTTCAATTTCTCCAGTTATTAAATTACGAGCAATAATTCCTCTTGCTTTTCCATCAACCTTCACTAACTCTAGCATTTCGTGACGGTTGTACATTTTAATTTTTCCTTTACCAATCTGACGGTTCATTGCCGAATAAGCTCCCAACAATAATTGCTGTCCAGTTTGACCTTTCGCGTAGAAGGTTCTTGACACAAGTACACCACCAAAAGAACGGTTATCTAAAAGTCCACCGTAATCACGTGCAAAAGGAACGCCTTGTGCAACACATTGATCAATGATATTTGCAGAAACTTCAGCTAAACGATAAACATTTGCTTCACGTGCTCGGTAATCTCCACCTTTTACAGTATCATAAAATAGACGGTAAGTTGAATCACCATCATTTTGATAGTTTTTTGCTGCGTTGATACCACCTTGTGCTGCAATTGAGTGTGCACGTCTTGGTGAATCTTGAAAACAAAATGCTTTTACGTTGTACCCCATTTCTGCTAAAGAGGCAGCGGCAGAACCACCAGCCAATCCTGTCCCAACTACGATAACATCGATTAGTCTTTTATTTGCAGGGTTTACTACGTTAATTGCGTTTTTATGATTAGTCCATTTATCTTTAATTGGACCAGCAGGTATTTTTGAATCTAATACTGACATATATTTTCGAGTATTTCTAAGTTCTATTTATTCAAGAAAATCATAATTGGAATAATGGCAAATGCTAATGGCACCAAGACCGCAAATGCTTTTCCAAAACCAGAAATGGTTTTGTTCCATTTTTTGTGATTAACTCCTAGTGTTTGGAAGGCTGATGCAAATCCATGCCATAGATGAAAACCTAAAACCGCCATTGCAAGTGTATAAAGAATAACAGCTAATAAGGCCATTTCATTTGCAGGAACACCTTGTTTAGATTTATCGTGACCGAAGAATGCAACTGTTACAGAATGTAAATCTTTGTACGCCTCACCTAATTGAATATCAACATCTTTAGCGTAAATCTTTGTACGATCTTTAATGTCAACTTGATTCACAGGAAGATAATTTCCAGTTGTTGTTAAATATAGGCTTTGTGGTTGTGCACCAGGTGCAGCAATTTCTTTTGTGTGTAAGGGCATTCCTTCATCAAAATGCATTACTGCCCAAAAATTCGACATGTGCATCACAATGAATATTAAAATAGCAGATCCTAAAACAGCCATGTAACGAGCAGGTGTTGATGAATTTGCCGATGGCTTGTTGTAAGCATATTTAATAGGTCGTGCTTTCTTGTTTTGAATCGTCAACATGATTCCATCTATTGCATGGAATAAAATTGAGAAGTAAGTCACGTAAGACATTACTTTTATTAATGGGTTGTGCGTCATAAAATACGCATACTCATTGAAAGCTCTTTGTCCTTCTTCTCCAGTAATAAATACCAACTGAAGGTTTCCTAATAAGTGTCCTAACAAGAAAAGGCAAAGAAATAAACCGGTTAATGACATCCACCATTTCTTGGCAATTGATGACGATAATATCGCAGATTTACTCATGTTTAGATTTTAATATTGAATAATATTTGTCCTACAAATTTAATAGTTCAGAATCATATTACTAAGATGAATGCTTATTTAGAACAGTTTTAAATAAAACAATTAAAAACGTAACATAAATCGAGTATTCCGTTAAAAGAGTAAGAACTGTAAAACCAACAATCATGACAAAAGCAATTTTTCTCCCATTGCTGTTTCTGTCTTGTTTTTCTTTTGCTCAAAGTGAAGAAAATGAGATTGTTAACGCATCACAAAAACGAATGTTATCAGAATACAATATTTTGGTCTACCCAAATCCATCGCAAGGTTATCTTCATTTAGAGGCTCCCGAAGGGGCAATTTGCAAAATTGTGTCTACCAAAGGAACGTATTTAGGTACTTGGGAAATTCGTAAAAATGGTTTAGAGTTGATGGATCTTCCTTTGGGAAGTTACGTAGCTACAATAAAAGTTGGTGAATTGACTACCATTCGAAAGTTTTTAGTACTATAGAAAGGTTAACCTTGCTCCTTCAGAAGTTACATTAAATTCAACTTCCGAGCCTATAATTAGTGCTTGGTTGTTGTTAATGTGACCTGCGGGAAAATCAAAACAAATCGGAATCTTACGGTATTCGAAATGGGATAAAATGACTTCTTCATAACTCATTCCAAAAGGAGTAGCCGTATCTTTCATATCGGTCATTCCACCAATAACTAATCCTTTTATTCTATTTAAAATTCCTGCTTTTGTGAAGGCATAAAACATGCGATCTAAATGATAAATTTGCTCCGCCAAGTCTTCAATAAATAGTATTGAGTTTTCGAATTCAATGTGATCATCAGTCCCTAAAAGGCTAAAAAGTATTGATAAGTTGCCCCCTCTAAGTGTACCGGAAGAACTTCCAAGTCGATTGAAAGTGTTTTCGACAGATTGTATAGAATATTTTTCACCTTTAATTGCCTGAATTAAGGTTGATATAGACGCTTCGGTGTTTTGTGAAAAGTTCAAAGGCATGGTCGCATGAATGCTTTTTAATCCCATAGCACTCAACTTTTGATGAAATACAGTTACATCGCTAAAACCTATAATCCATTTTGGAAATCGAAGCATGTTTGCCCATTGGATCTTGTCTACTAATTGTACACAACCGTAGCCACCCCTTGCACATAGAATAGCTTTCACTTCATTGTCGTCAACTGCGTTTTGGAAATCAGATAATCGCTCACTGATCGTTCCTGAGAAATAATTGTATTGTCCAAGGCAGTTTTCTGAAATACGGACTTTAAAACCTAAATCTTCCAGCGTTTTCTTTGCAAAATAAACATGTTCCTTTTCTATGGCTTTCGCTGGAGCAAGAATTTCGATGAGGTCGCCTTTTTTAAGGTTTTCAATGGTAAGATTCATAATGTAAATGTAGGTATTTTGCTTAGTTTTGAACATCTTAAAAATATGCAAATATGATTTCTCCTTACAACGATGAGTATTTTATGAAACAGGCTTTTATGGAAGCGCAAAAAGCACTAGAAGCGGGAGAAGTTCCAGTGGGTGCGGTTATTGTTGCTAAAAATCAAGTGATTGCAAGGGCTCATAATTTAACTGAACGATTAACAGATGTTACGGCACATGCAGAAATGCAGGCGATTACTGCAGCGGCTAATTTTTTGGGAGGAAAATATCTGAAGGGTTGCACATTGTATGTAACCTTAGAACCTTGTTCCATGTGTGGTGGCGCTCTTTATTGGTCTCAAATTGACAAGGTTGTTTTTGGCGCATCTGATGAAAAAAGAGGAGCCGGTAGACATCAATCCATCTATCATCCAAAAACTGAAATTGTTTCTGGAGTGATGCAAAATGAATGCGCTGAAATAGTAAAACAATTTTTTAGTTCCAAACGTTAACGGTTGTCATTGATTTGCGGACAGTTGCGTATTAATTATAATTGAGTTAGTTTTAAGCATCTACTAAACAATTATTTATGAAAAAACTACTACTATCAGGCTGCCTTTTGGCGGGACTATCAACTTTTGCGCAAACTAGTTTATATCTAGAAGATTTTGAATCAGGAGGAGCAAGTTTTACGTTAAATAGCAGCGATCTTGGCGCAAACACAACCTTTAATACTTGGTTAATTAATAACACATATTCTGGAGGATCAGGAACATTTGTTTGTATGGGTTTTCCATTTTCCTTTACCGTATCAAATACCCCATCTCAACCTGGCGGAATAACTGGTGCGCCTTCAAGTAATTATTTACATATTGCTGCGCAGGCCGCTATTTCTTCCGGAATAAACTGTGCATCTTATATTCCTTCGGATGGAGGAACTTGTGTTTCAGATGAAACTAATTTTTCAAAAATGACATCTCCTATTTCTACTATAGGTTATACGAATGTTACGTTTGATTTTTGGTGGATGTGCGCAGGGTCTGCTGATGCTTATGGAGAAGTTTATTACAGCCTTGATGGTGGAAGTTCATGGGTGTTAAAGCAATCTAACCTAAACAATGTTACCAATTGGTCTCAATTGTCATTGACAGACCCGCTATGGGATAATGTTGCTTCTGTTATGTTTGCCTTTAGATTTGTAAATTCAACTGCGGCAACTGCTGCAGACCCTGCATTTAGTATAGATGAGGTTGAAATATCTGGAACTGCTGCTGCTTCAGCATCTATAAGTACAGACAATTCGTTTGCACCAGGGAGTTGGTGCTATGATGATGTTATTACTGGAAATGTTGGTTTTGTTGCTACTGGTACATTTAATGCAGGTAACACATTTACCGCAGAATTGTCTGATGCCAGTGGTTCTTTTGCTGCTCCAACAACAATAGGAACATTATCCTCAACAAGTTCAGGAAGTCTATCTATTCCAGTAACCATCGCTGCAGGAACAGCAGCTGGAAACGGATATCGAATTCGAGTTAATTCTTCTTCGCCTTCTACAACAGGAACAGATAACGGGACAGATTTAATTATTTATGATTTACCTGTTGTTTCTTTAGGTTCCTTCACGAGTGTATGTGATAATTCGTCGGCTTTTGCCTTAACTGGAGGATTACCTGCAGGAGGAATTTATACAGGGACAGGAGTAGCCGCAGGTTCATTTGACCCAAGTAATTCTGGTCCAGGTTCTCATTCAATAACGTATACTTATGTGGATGTAAACGGCTGTGAAAACACGTCATCTCAAACGATTACTGTTCATGATTTACCTGTTGTGTCCCTCGGAACTTATACAAGTGTTTGTGAATATACTCCTGCATTCACATTAACAGGTGGGTTACCTGCAGGCGGAACTTATTCTGGAACTGGCGTAACTACAGGTTCTTTTGATCCAGCGTCAGCAGGGCTAGGAACGCACACTATAACGTACTCTTATACGGACGCAAATAGCTGTGAAAACTCTGCAACAGAGTCTATACTCGTTGATGGTTGTGCTGGTATTACGGAGGCGTCTGATGTTGAAGTGAGGTTGTTTCCAAATCCTACAAGTACGAATTTTTCAATTTCTGGCATCAACCCTGAACTTATTGAATTGGTTGATCAAAGAGGTAGGGTAGTTAAAACCTTTACGGATGAAAAAGAGTCTTACTCTATTGAAGGATTGAATACTGGCGTTTACACGGTATTGATTTATTCAAATTCAACAAGAATTTCAACGAAGCTAATTGTTCGTTAGCATCAAAAAAACAAAAAAAGCCCTAATTGATATTTCAATTAGGGCTTTTTTCATGTATATGATTTTATTTTCGAACTACCTTAATTAGGGTACTTTCACCGTTTTGTGTAAGTTGTAGTAAATAGGTTCCTGATGGATATTGTTCTAAGTTGTAAATCAAATTACTACCAGTCTGAACACCTTCATGAAAAACCCTCCCAGATAAATCTGAAATAATTGCCTTTGTCGTCAAATCCGACGAAGAGTTAAGTTGAATTGTTATTGTTCCAATTGTTGGGTTTGGCGATAATACGATTCCATTGAAAGCGCTATTTTCATCCAATCCAATTATGCTAATTGTTGTTTCTGTTGATGATTCAGAACAATTGTCGGAAGTAGTCGTAGTAACAGAATAGTCACCATTTACTATGGCGGTAACGCATGTGTCAGTTTCTCCATTCATCATCATTCCGTCTAAATACCATTGATATGTTGCACCTGGAGTTGATGAAATGCACATTTCATCTCCATTTGTTGTAATTATTGGCACATTAGGTTGAGCATTAACAACGATTTGAGAAGAATCTATATTTGAACACGTTGTATTTGGGTCAGTATAATTGTAATAAATCCAATACGTTCCTGTTCCTGCTGTTGATGGAGAAAAAGAGGAGTTGACTATTCCCATTCCTGTATAAACTCCGCCACTTGGAGATCCGTTTAAAATTGCAGTATCTGCTTCACCTTCGCATATGGAAGTTGGAAGATCACCAAAACTTACGGTAGGAATTGGGTTAACACTTAACATAAGCGTATTGCTTGTGTCTGAACATTCACCGTCATTTGCAATTAAATAAAAATCACCAGTTGAGTTAACGGTAAGTGAACTTGATGTTTCACCTGTTATAGGGCCATTTGCATCATACCACTGATAAATTGTAGCGCTACTGTTGTTGTTTAAATTTATCGAGTCTCCAGCACAAATAGATTGAACACCACTTGGCGAAAATCCGGCTGATGGACAGTAAATGCTCAGTGCAACTTCTCTACGTGTTGTATAATTTTTACTTAAAGTATTTAACGTTTGATCCTGTGAAGAATTTTCATTTGACCAAAATGGAACGCTTCCATCGAGATGCCCTGTCAATATTGTATAAGCCTCATTACCAGCAGCTAATGCGTTGGTTCCATAATGGTAAGTTGTATTTAAAGAATACGCTTGACTGTTCCCTGCAAATATTCCATAGTAATGTGTAGGGTCTAATGTAATTCCTGATGCGGTTACAGGGTTTTGAGGAGTGTCGTCGATGCGATAAACATGCACGAATTCCATGATTGTGGCTGTTGAAACTTCTAAACTGTCCGTTCCAGCCCATGGGAGTACTAAATCTACGGGACCACCATATGAAAAGATACTTTCATCACCAATTGGTGCACCAGAAAGTTGTTGTGTGGCTCCGTTGACTGTTCCAGAGTTTCCATTCACAGATTGATCAATTACGGTTCCAGCATCATCAAAATTCCAATAAGCTGAAAGATTAGCGTATTCAGGATGCATGCTTGTCACTTTTTGACACATATAGGATTGAATTGAACTTTGAGGAATTGCACTATTCCAGATTCTAACCTCATCGATCATGCCATCAAAATAACGACCTCCACCAGCGGTATAGGATATTCTTCCTATAGTTACGTCATATGAACCGTTTTGAATTGAACCGGTGTGGGCGGTACTACCAACTTCTTCGCCATTAATGTATACCCGTAGGGTTGTTCCATCATAAGTTCCAGCTACATGGTACCATGTATTTAATTGCATTGTAGGAGCAGAAGTCGTTTCAACCCATGAACCTGAAGAAGAAATGTTAAATGAAAGTGTTCCATTTGCTCCTGCTCTTAATGTATATCCTTGATCACCAGATGCCCATCCATCTTTCGAAACAATTACATTTTCCCATGAGTTAAACCCCCAAGAATCTGCTTTAATCCATGCTTCAATACTTATAAAAGTAGGATTTAATGACATAGTATTTGGCACTGTGATATCGTTTGAACTGAAATTAAAAGCATTTCCAGAGCCTGGCATTTGAGCTTGTGCAAATGACGCGATAACAATTGCGATAAAGAATGAGATTCTTTTAATCATAACATAGTGGTTTTAAATTTTTGCGCAAGATATGAAAGATTGATAGCAGTGTAATCAACAAATATGTTAAGTTTTATTCCTTGTGCCTTATCTATTTAAAGTATGTACTTTTGTAACATGTTTCAAAATCAAGATACAATCTGTGCTTTAGCCACTCCTAATGGAGTAGGAGCCATTGGTGTAATTCGACTTTCAGGAAGTAATGCGTTTGAAATCGTTTCAACGGTTTTTTCGAAGAATCTTATTGGGTTAAAGTCCCACACGACCCATTTTGGAACCATTACTTCTAAGGAGGGAGGATTAATAGATGAGGTTTTAGTTGCCATTTTTGAAGATGGTAAAAGCTTTACTGGAGAAGAAAGTGTTGAAATTTCTTGTCATGGTTCTTCTTATATCCAACAAAAGATCATTGCTGCACTAATTGAAAATGGTTGTCGATTGGCCAATCCTGGGGAATTCACACAACGTGCATTCTTGAATGGTAAAATGGACCTTTCTCAAGCCGAAGCTGTAGCAGATTTAATTGCATCAGAATCGAAAAGCGCTCATGATATTGCCTTGAAACAACTTCGAGGAAAATTTTCTAGTGAATTAAAAGATTTACGTGAGAAGTTGATCAATTTTGCTTCTTTGGTTGAGTTGGAACTGGATTTTGCGGAGGAGGATGTTGAATTTGCGGACAGAACTGAACTTAAGAACTTGGTAACTGAAGTCCTGGCTTATATCAAACGATTGGCTAAATCATTTGAACTTGGGAATGCAATTAAGAATGGTGTTCCAGTTGCAATTGTTGGTG
>JBFHHS010000101.1:0-9346 GCA_041596895.1 Crocinitomicaceae bacterium
ACATCGATGTTAATTTGTCCGTTAGAAGCACCTTCTTCAATTGAAATTACATGTTGTCCTAGGTGATTGATTACAGTAATTTTTACGCTTCCCTCATTGAATGGGAGTCCCGCGATAAATACTTCGTTACTTGCTGGAACAGGATAAACAATCACGTTGTTTTCATTAAACTCGGCAAGGCCAGCATCATCACTTAAAATGTCATGAGCTACGCAAAAATCAGGAATTCCATACCCTAAAAATTGATCAGGATTAGCAAATTGACTTGCTGATTCACGAATCGCATCCATCACTTCCGCAACCGTTCTATTCGGATTTGCTTGAATTAAACAAGCCGTTGCCCCTGCTAAAATTGGAGAAGAAAAAGACGTTCCACTGCTTTGCCCGATTTGACCATTCTGCCCAATCAACCAAGCATCTTGTCCTCTTGTTGCTACATCTGGCTTTACACGACCATCAGCCGAAGGTCCTACGGAAGAGAAAAATGCCAAATTGTCAAATTCATCTACAGCACCGACGCAAAATGCACCCATGGCGTCGCACGGCGTCGAAATATTACTTGGACCAGAATTACCTGCTGAACTTGCCACAAAAATACCTTTGGTCGCAGCAACGTTAACTCCCATTGCAGCAATTGTTGTAACACCGTCTAAATCCGCATAAACGTGACTCGTTGTTGAATCATCAAATTCAAAATAGCCTAAAGAAATATTGACAACATCAATTCCCACGGAATCACATCGCTCTAAAGCAGCAACAAGATTAAACTCTTCCAATTCCGTTTCAGAACCAACATCCTCTGATAAATACAAGGCCAGGTCAACATCCACTCCCGTTCCGGCATATTCCTCTGGATTGCTTTTTTCACCAACAATACATGAACTCACTGCCGTTCCATGTCCACTGAAATCATAAATTGTTGCACTACTATTCACAAAATTAAAGGTGTCTAAAACACGACCCTCCAGATATACAGAATCAAAAAATGAAATGGTATCCATGTTTCTAAAACCAGCGTCGATTACACCCAAATAAATTCCAGAACCTGTAAAACCAAGATCATGCAAACAGTCTAGATTCATTTGTTGAACTTGCTCAATTGCTAAACCATAATTCAAGGATTTTGCACCCATTTCAAATTTATCAATTGTAGATTTTGATTCTTTAACCACTTGTATTCTGTCGATGAAATCATACCGTAATAAGAATTCTTGCGCAGATAGATCCGATTTGATAGTAATTGCATTCAACCATCTCGAAACATTTAAAATCTTACCTTCTTGTGCAAGTTGAGCTACGATCTCTTTATTTACTGGTAAATCTAGATGGTCAAAACCGATTCCTTGACGATCACGACGTGCTTTCGAACGCACTGAAACAAATTGCGATAAATCTTGAGCTTGAATATTTTTAGTGTTCTCTTTTAAGAAAATAATTTTTGATTCTTGCGCCGATGTATAAAGCGCAGTTCCTAGAATAAAGAGTAAAATGGAGAGTGTTTTCATGCAAACAAGATACGTTTTTTAGTTCGTACTTTATCGATGATTTTCTTTTCCGTTATTCTGATTGATTTAACGGTGGGGTTTCTTCATCCTTGTGTTCCTCAATTTCATTCTCTTTAAATGCGGAAGGAATCAAGTCAGGCATAATTTTCAATACAACAGGAAGCAATATAGCTCCTCCGGGCAACATAAATATCGCTAACGAAGGAATTGATTTCGCAATATCCTTGAACTGCGTTTTAACCAATTCTTTTTCTTCCTTAGTTAATTCTTCAGTAGTTGATTTAGTAATAAGTGAAACTAATTCTTTGCTCTGCTTTAACTCTACCGCAAGTTTATCTTTATTGCGTGTTAAAATTTTAGACCAACGACGCGATAAGCTAGAATATACTTTTTCGTATGACGGGGAATCCTTCATAAACACTAATTCATCCTGTGTTTTCAAAAGGAAGTTTTCGATGATACTGAGGTTTTCTTCCAATTCATGCTCAGGGATTTCCAAGTGTTCCACCAAACCCTCCAGAAATTCCATTTCAGAATCTACCAATTCTTCATCGGATAACACCGTGAGAATTGAGACATCCAAAAGAAACCGTTTTAATAACCAATGGTCTTTCACGAAGCCGGAAAAATCATCCAATTCAGCTCCATGTTTAAATCGACTTTTCACCTTATCTCGATCCTCATCGTCTAAATGTGCCGAAGCCAAAAATAAATTAAACAAGTCTTTTTCTTGCTCTTCTATAGACCCATCAGAATATGCAGATAATGTAATTGCGGTCAATGCATTTTTCGCGTAAACACTATAACTCTTTAATGCTTGGTCTTGTTTTTTATGAATAAAATCGTCGAATAAAACGACATCTAAGTAGGAGAAAACATTGCTTAACGAGTTGACCCACCATTTATTTTCAAGATAGTTGACCTTTATATTAACGCGTTCTGCCAAGATACTTTCAATTCGTGATTCTTGTGATTCCTTTATAAAAACCTTGAAAATTCTTTTAATAGAACTTGCATTGTGGTGTGCATAAAATGCATTCAATGATTCGATAAAAGCATCAGCATTAAACTCCTTCTTTTTATGAACCTGTAGGTAAACAAACAAATGAGATTCAAAGAGTAATAATTTCAACTTTTCTTCGTGTGTCCACTCAGAATCATCCAAATTTTTCGCAAAAATAAGTTCTGTAGGAAACCCAAAAGGGATACCACTATTTGCTAAGGTCAAGTGAATGAAGTGCAATTTCCGCAATTCTTTCGGACGTTTCACGTGCAACGAAAACTCGTTGTTTTTTACTAAATCGAAGTATTTATTAATCCAACCTTTTGATCCAGGTGATAACATATGTTTTATCTAAATGCATAACGAAAGGAAACTCCCGCCATCCAGCCAAACTTTACTTCCGGCACAACTCTTAATGTTGGTCCAGTATCAAGCGCTAAGTTAATAGGAACTTCTAAAAAAGTATAATCTAAACCAATAACTCCATCAACTCCACCCCAAAACCCTGTAGTCTCTTCGATGTCTAGTCTACCATAATTTCCGCGTTTCCAATAACTCCCGTTAACACCAGCACCCCAGAACCATTCAAGATCCGTTGTTAATGTCTGGTTTCTGTGATAAGCAATTTGTAAAAAAATAGACCTTTGATTTCCACCACCGTTTATTTGAAAAGCGGATTGTCCAGAAAAAAAATGCTTTAACGAAACTTCAGCGAGTCCATTTTCTATAGTTGAAAGATCCCCTCTAAAACCGAGAGCAGTTTGATATTGCTGTGCGTGCAGACTTGCTGACGCCAAGAATATCATGAGAAAGTTGGAGAGTTTTTTCATGTTCTTTCTTTTAAAGAACGCGAAAATTATCGAGAATATTAGTTTATTTTTTAATTATTTGTGTTGAATTTCACAAATTAATCGCGTTTTCGATATAAAGCATAACCACCTATTAAGATTCCAAAACCTACAAGTGGAATAATCGAGTTTCCAAATAATTGACCTTTCAAGAAATCATCTTGAAAGTCTACTTCGGCCAACGCATTATAACTGTCAATCACACCATTAACCGAGCTTAAAACTAGAATCGCACCGAGCGACAACAATACTATTCCAATTGAACCTTTCATTTTTATAATTTTCCAGCGACTACAAATGCTTTTTTCCCAGCAAATACAACTGCGCCTTGAATATCATACGCTTCAAAAATAGCGATATAAGTCCCAATACTTGCTTTTGTTCCGTCAGTTCTAATGCCATCCCAAGTAAACACGCCTTCCGAAGCCAATAATTCAGAAGAAAAAACTTCTTTTACCAATCTTCCGCGATCATCATAAATTACAAACTTTCCAACCATACCTGGCGCTTCCATTTGATAATTTACTTGAAGTTTATCTTCATATCCATCATTATCCGGGGATATTGTTTCTGATTCAAATGTAAAGTTTCCTCCATTCACAACTGGGTTTAACTGAGAATTCTCTCCACCCGGTGTACCAAAACCAATTGCTTCAGCTGCTGTATGCCAATTATCGGAATCAGTAGAAATTCCATTTGGATCTAATCGTTCTAAAGATTTTCCATCTGTATTATCCAAAATTTGAAAATGCCAATCTTCCGTATAAGCCACTCGGTCAATCACTTCATTTCCCTGAATAATATAAACGGTACTTGAATCATTTGTATAAGATGGAACATCATTTTCTATAAACCTTCCAACTACAGCTGCTGGATAATTCTGAATGATTTGGTTTTCATCTTCAGTGATCACGACATATTCGCCAGGGTATAGCACAAAATGTGTTGTGATTTGTGCGTTTCCACCAATTGTGTCATCATCGAATGTGGCCAACTCCCAATTGAATAAATCAATCAGTTTATTTGAATTATTATAAAGTTCAACCCAGTCACTACCCCCTGTCAACGGATCAAATAATATTTCGTTAATAATTATATCTCCAGCCACTGCTGTTTCTGGAAGCGCGAAATTTCCTGATATATTGGTCGTATTCAACCAACAATCAGATACATTGTCTAGTTCCAAATTGTACACTTGAGAGGCTATAAAATTCTCGTTGAATTGAATGGTAAACATTGAAGGATGTTCTCCACTCACATAAATATTCTGAATTGTTAAGGTTGGTGTTACTGAAACGAGCGCATTTACCAATGATAATGAATCCATCCCCTCTGTGAAGTAAATCTCTAGGTAATTTGGAGCTAAGGCTATCAATTGATTTAAAGCTGGAGCACTCGTGTCTGGCGTACTATCAAATATTGAATTTTGAGCGCCAGGAGTTCCTCCTAATGCATCATTACTTGCCGACCAATCAGAAAAATCTGTACAAGGATCGTTTGGATTGATTCGCTCAATAGTATATCCTCCTCCATCTTTATTCTCGTCATTGTACCAATTGTCAGAATATGTAATAGAATCTAAAACAACACCATTATTATCTCGAATAACGATGTTATCTCCAGAATTATTCAAACTTGGAAAACTCGTGACTGCAGTAGCAACTGTAAAAGAATCAACATTGGCAGTCGCAGTTAGAACAATATATTCACCTGGTAATAACCATCCATTTTGAATAGTTCCGTCCGAGGTAGCATCTCCCAGTTTCCAATCTTGGACATTAAAAATTTTAGAGCTTAGATTATATAATTCAACGAATTCTGCATCTGCAAGACCTACTTGTGGAGTTGGGTCGCATAGAAATTCATTAATTGCAATATCTCCCGGTAAAGGGTTTTCTGCCACCAAGTACATAAAATCAACGGATTGTTGAGTAGACGGATTTCCTGACAAATCTTCAATTAAATCTGTAAATAGCGTATAAGAAGACCCATTAATAAGGGCTGTAGTTGGAACAAGGTGGACTAAAGCAGGATTAGTACCATCCACCAAAGCAGATGTAGCAGATAAAAACGGTTGAATATCATAATTCCCCAATGTTTCTGCCGTGGCTTGATCTACAGCTTCATCGAATAAAACATCAATTTGATTTGCGTTAACAGCGGTAGCCGAAACTAATACCGGCGGATTTGTATCTACGATTTCATCGCCTATATAAATGTCATCATGATAAAAATTATCCGAGTTGCTTACTGTATATTCACTGAAAAAACCAAAGTGAGTTCCAAGTAATGCAGTTGCATCATTTACGGTCCCCGCTAAAACATAATTTGTGCCACCTGCATCGTCAACAAAAACGGACCAATTTGCAGATGCGTCTCTTACAACACGTACACCTATTTCGAAGCTAGTCGCAATTTGTGCAGGGGTTCCTGCAAGTAATTCTGTATGTACACCACTCTGACATTTAAAAAGTCGAATAGCATCTGCTGTTCCTGCCTCACCTAGTTGTAAGTAAAATCCATCAGGATCTGTTGTCAAGTCAGAATTTGACGCGGTTAAATACACCCTGCCATAATTTCCAGATGAAGGAGAAAATGATTGCTTTGTCCAGAAAGACCATTCTTTTGAATCTAATGTAGCAAGACCGTGCGCAGTAGACAAATAAGATGTACCCGCGATTGAATTATTCAATTGAAGCTCAAACGACGGGTTTATAATATAATCCGCCGTTGTTCCAGACCACGTTGGATTCGAAGAGAAATCACCATCAGAGAAATCTTCTGTAATCTGTCCAAATGAAAAGAATTGTGTTAATAATAACACAAGAAATAAAAAGTACTTCATAGTTCATTAATCAATGCAGCTAAATATACTAAATTTGAACCTTTAAATACTAATTAAACTAGAATGAGAGTAGCTGTTGTTGGCGCCACGGGAATGGTCGGAAGTGTAATGTTAAAGGTTTTACGCGAGTTAAATTTTCCAATTACGGAAATGATTCCAGTTGCTTCAGAAGCATCCGTGGGTAAAAAGATGGATTTTGGTGGAATGGAGTGCACGGTTGTTGGAATGCAAACGGCAGTAGATTTGAAGCCCGATTTAGCTATATTTTCAGCAGGTGGATCAACTTCTTTGGAGTGGGCACCAAAATTTGCTGAAGTAGGCACTACGGTAATTGACAACTCTTCGGCTTGGAGAATGGATCCAAGTAAAAAGCTAATTGTTCCTGAAATTAATGGTGATTCATTAGTTGCGACGGATAAAATTATTGCCAATCCAAATTGTAGTACAATTCAATTGGTTCTTGCTTTGAAACCATTACACGAAAAATACAAAGTAAAACGTGTTGTGGTCTCTACTTATCAATCAATAACAGGAACTGGTGTAAAAGCAACAACACAGTTAGCAAATGAACGCGCTGGTATTTCAGGTGAAATGGCATACCCTTATACTATTGATAATAACTGTCTTCCTCACTGCGACGATTTCACAGAAAACGGTTATACCAAAGAGGAAATGAAGTTGACCAATGAAACGAAGAAAATTCTAGATCAAAATATCAATGTAACAGCTACAGCTGTTCGTGTTCCTGTTATGGGTGGACATTCTGAGTCATTAAACATTGAATTTGAAAATGATTTTGATTTAAGTGATGTTCGTAAGTTGTTACACGAGCAAGAAGGAATCACTTTAAAAGATGATCCAACAACGAATACATATCCAATGCCTTTATATTCTGAAGGGAAAAATGATGTGTTTGTTGGAAGAATCCGCAGGGATGAATCGCAATCAAACACTTTAAACATGTGGGTTGTTGCAGACAACTTGCGAAAAGGTGCTGCAACAAATGCAGTTCAGATTGCGCAATTATTGATTCAGAAAGGGTTGATTTAATCTAGCGTTTAAAGCGCCATTTATTCTTTGTTACCATATCACGGAAATCATCCAGTTTTTCAGATACCCCTTTATTGACTAGTTTTTGTATAAACTTGAATGTTCCTCGTGATTGTTTGTATTCAAATTCTTTGAGGAAAATTGGTACAATGGCTAAAAAGTGAATGGTTTTCTCTCCGACTTGAATAGTTTCAAGTTCACTTTCAAGCAACATTGGATGCATTAAGAAAAAGTGATCCTGCTTCATTGTACTCGAAAGTGGCTTTGGATTCGAACCACAGGGCATGGTATGCCCGTGGCCGAACCAAGTTTCTTTTTCTACAACATACTTTGCCAGACGTTGAATCCATTCAAAGACCCAATTCATTTGTGGATTAGATGCGTCCTCCCATTCCCAATAACTTGGTAGACAAAAATACAGTTCATTATATTCTTCTCCTTCCAATTTTTCTGGAACAGGCATTTTATAATCACTCAGTCCGTTTGTCATTATAACAGTGACTGGTGTTTTTAACTCTAAATCCATGATGAGAAGCGGAATCTCACCTTCTTTTACCGGGATTTCAGAAACCCTATGGTCTCCAAACCTATCTTGCAAAGCATGTTTAAGATCAGACATAAGCTTAATTTGCGATCAATTATTTCTTCTTACTCCAAGCTTCAATTGATGCTTCATTCATTCGAATGTAATTCGCATGTTCTGCTTTTTTTGCACCAGCTAAAGAAATTTTAGCAGTTTCAATAGCACCTTTATAATCACCTAACTCTGCTTGGATCAATGATTTTTTTCTAATCATCCAAAATGGTTGATCACCTCTCATTTCAATGGCTTTGTCGATGTAAACTAACGCTTTTTTCAATTCAATTTTTTCGGCTAAATAGTAATCTGCCGCATTGTAATAATCTCCGGCAGAAGGGCCGTTCATAGTTCTCTCAATAGAAGATAAAACTGTTTCGTCTGTAGCAACTGTAAACTTAACAGCCGCTTTAGTTTTATCCCAAGCAAATGAAAGCACCGCATCTTTAGTTGTTACATTATCGATTGCAATTGTAAAAGATTCAATCTCATCGTGTAAAGCTGTAACTTTTGCTTTTACTGATAAAGCTACATCACCTTCATTCCATGTATCCGGTGTACCCCAGTTATCATGATTTGAATAGAAAATAATATCCCAATTTGCAGAAGAAGGCTTTGTGTAAATAGCATACGTTCCTGTTTTAAGAGTATCCTTTCCAAAAATTAAATTATCAGAAACCGTAATTGTAGAATTTTTATTCGCTCCTGTTCTCCACACCTCATCCATTGATACAACATCAGGAAAAACCGTTCTTCCTCGTTTTGCCGGTCTAGAGTACTCAATAACTATATTAGTTAATCCCACAGTTTGGTGAACCTCAGCTGCTGGACTTAATTTTGGTGTTACAATTTGCGCATTAATTCCGAACGATGTAATGCATGCCAATCCTATAAAAAATGTCTTCATATCTTTAATTTTCAATAAAGATACACAAAGATTATACGTTCAATCGTTTTAGTTCATTTGCTTCACGACAAATTTCTCTTGTTGAATAATCCCGTTACGCTCAACGATTACGAAATACAAACCAGAAGAGAATCCAGAAAGGTTAACAATTGCCTTCCCATTAGAAAATATAACATCCACAGGAATTTCTTTACCAACACTATTTCTAATAGAAAAAGTCGTTTCGTCTGCTCCGCCATACTCAATTGTTAATTGATCCGACGCAGGGTTAGGATATAAGTTAATATCAAAAAGCGTCTTATTATTAATTGCCTTCACCGAAGAGAACTTCACTGTACCGTCAAAATCTGTTTGTTTCAATCTATAATAAGAAACACCGTAAAACGGTCTATAATCCCAATCCTGATATTGAATCACCTGCGTACTATTACCTGCTCCTTGAATGTAACTAATATCCTCCCAAGAATCCCCATCTTGAGATCGCTCAATAGTGAAGTAATCATTGTTTGATTCAGAACCTGTTAGCCATGATATTAATACTTGATTGACATCCACAAGCTTTGCATCAAAATTGAACAATTCAACAGGTAATGGAGAATTACCAATAAAAT
>JBFHHS010000102.1:0-9308 GCA_041596895.1 Crocinitomicaceae bacterium
ACTATACCCCCACAAACAATCGTTCACAAGTCAAAAAAACGAGAAACAATACTTTAATTCTAGACTGTTATAATGCTAATCCAACGAGTGTAAGCTCTGCTTTGGAGAGTTTTGCTATGAACTCACACCCAAACAAGAATTTTATTCTTGGTGACATGAAAGAACTTGGAATAGAATCCAAAAAAGAACATCAAAACATTATCAAACTTGCAGAAAAATTAAATCTTCAAGGATTTGTTGTAGGAGAAGAATTCAGTTCAATTGAATCAAAATCAATTATTAAATCGTTTACAAATACGGAAGCATTGATTGAATACCTTAAAACATCTCCAATGAACGAAAAGCTCATTCTTTTAAAAGGCTCCAGAAGTATTGGATTAGAAAAATTGGAAAATCATTTATAAAAAAAGGGAGGACAATGTCCTCCCTTTTTAATATCTAAACTCAAAGATTAGTCCTTTAAGACATTTCTTGAAATTACAATTTTCTGAACTTCAGAAGTCCCCTCATAAATTTGAGTAATCTTCGCGTCACGCATTAAACGTTCCACGTGATATTCTTTAACGAAACCGTATCCACCGTGAATTTGCACCGCCTCTACTGTATGTTCCATAGCAACTTTAGAAGCATAAAGCTTCGCCATTGCACTTGACTGGTCATAATTCTTACCGGTATCTTTATCAATTGCCGATTTGTAAACCAACAATCTAGCCGCTTCAATATCAGTAGCCATATCTGCCAATTTAAACGCAATCGCTTGATGCTTGTAAATCTCTTTACCAAAAGCAGAACGTTCTTTAGAATAAGCCAAAGCCAATTCAAACGCACCTGCAGCAATTCCCAATGCTTGAGAAGCAATTCCAATTCTACCTCCAGAAAGAACCTTCATGGCGAATTTAAAACCAAATCCATCTTCACCAATTCTATTCTCCTTAGGTACTTTTACGTCATTGAATAACAAAGTATGCGTATCAGAACCTCTAATCCCCATTTTATCTTCTTTGGCACCGACGATAAAACCTTCCATACCTCTTTCAACGATAAAAGCATTGATTCCTTTGTGACCTGCTTCAACATCAGTTTGAGCAATTACCAAATAAGTAGAAGCTGAAGAACCATTTGTAATCCAGTTTTTCGTTCCATTCAATAAATAATGATCTCCTTTATCAATAGCAGTTGTTCTTTGCGAAGTTGCATCAGAACCAGCTTCAGGCTCAGAAAGACAGAACGCACCGATTTTTTCACCTTTTGCTAATGGAATTAAATATTTTTGTTTTTGCTCTTCTGTACCAAACTTCTCTAACCCCCAACAAACAAGTGAATTGTTTACAGACATACAAACAGAAGTTGATGCATCAACCTTAGAAATCTCTTCCATAGCCAACACATAAGAAAGTGTATCCATTCCGGAACCACCGTATTTAGGATCTACCATCATCCCCAAGAATCCAAGTTCTCCTAATTGACGTATTTCCTCTTTTGGGAATCGTTGCTCATTGTCACGCTCGATAACCCCTGGTTTCAAAACGTTTTGAGCAAAATCTCTAGCCGCCTCTTTTACAGCTATATGTTCTTCTGATAATTCAAATTTCATTCTAGATGGTTTATTCAATTTGCAAAACACAAATTTAACGCTTTAATTTAATTTTTTACCTTTAAATCGCAATGAGTTCATATTCAATTATAGGTTTAATGTCTGGCACTTCCATGGATGGGTTAGATATAGCATTCGTAACTTTCACTTTACAGAAAAATGGAACATGGAAATACACTGTAAATCAGTCTGAAACGAAAAAGTATGACATTACTATACTTGATAAACTAAAAGTCGGGAAACAACTTTCCACTATTGACATTTTAGAATTAGATAAAGAGTTGGGTGTGTTTTTTGCAAAATGCGTAAATGAGTTGATTGAAACATACCAGATTGACCGAAATAAAATTGACGCTATTGCATCACATGGTCATACAATTCACCACCAACCAGACAAAGGTTTCACACAACAAATAGGCTGCGGAGACACGATTGCGTTTCACACGGGAATTAAAGTGATTAACGATTTTAGACAAAAAGATGTTGTGGCAGGTGGACAAGGTGCGCCATTAGTTCCAATTGGAGATAAATTGCTTTTTTCTGAGTTTGCGGATGCTTTCCTTAACATTGGGGGATTTGCAAATATTTGTATCCCATCAATAAAAACAATTGCCTTTGATATTTCCCCAGGCAACTTACCTCTTAATGAAATCGTGAACAAGTTAGGCTTCGAATTTGATGATAAAGGAACTATTTCAAGTGAAGGAAGCGTAAATCATGTTATTCTTAACGAATTAAATGCACTTGATTTTTACTCCGAACTAAATTCTAAATCATTAGGTACTGAATGGTTAGAGACAGTATTTACTCCCATCGTTAATAAAATTCCGTCACTTGAAGATCGCTTGAGCACAATTACAGAGCATATCGCTTTGCAAATTTCTAAAGTTACTAAGACTTACAACATCAAGCGTTTATATATTACTGGTGGCGGAGTTTTTAATGATTTTTTAATACATCGAATTCGAAGCAATTCATCAGCCGAGTTAATCATCCCAGACAAAACCACAATCAACTATAAAGAAGCCATAGTCTTTGCATTTTTAGGTGTTCGGTTTTTACGGGAAGAAATTAATTGCATGTCGAGTGTGACCGGAGCTTCAAAAGACACCATAGGCGGAGTGATGCATCTTGCTTAAAATTAACAATAAAACTGTTGGTAACTCATCAAACAAAAGTCATTTTACGAGTATACATGGTATAAATACTTTGTTAACTTTGTTGACCTGAAAATTTTGACAATTCATGAAAGATCTATTAGAAAGATTTGAAAATAAACAGCCGGAAATCGTCTTTGAATGGAAAGATGCTGAGACTGAAGCTGAAGGTTGGGTAGTAATAAACTCATTAAGAGGAGGAGCTGCCGGTGGTGGAACTCGAATGAGAAAAGGACTTGACAAAAGAGAAGTAGAATCTCTCGCTAAAACAATGGAAGTTAAGTTTACTGTTGCTGGACCAGCGATTGGAGGTGCAAAATCAGGTATAAATTTTGATCCTTGGGACCCGCGAAAGGAAGGTGTTTTAAAAAGATGGTATGCCGCGGTAACACCTTTGCTTAAGCACTATTACGGAACTGGAGGTGATTTAAATGTTGATGAAATCCACGAAGTTATTCCTATGACTGAAGAATGTGGAGTTTGGCATCCACAAGAAGGTGTTTTTAATGGACACTTTCAACCAAGAGAAGCTCAAAAAATTCACCGAATCGGTCAACTAAGACAAGGTGTTTTAAAAGCAATCGAAGACGCTAAATATTCTCCGGAAGTTAGTCGTAAATACGTTGTTGCTGATATGATTACTGGTTACGGCGTTGCTGAATCTATTAAACACTATTATTCAATTTGGGGTGGTAGCGTTGTAGGAAAACGTGTAATCGTTCAAGGATGGGGTAATGTTGGCTCAGCGGGTGCATATTATCTTGCTCAACAAGGAGCCAAAATCGTTGGGATTATTGATCGCGTTGGTGGATTAATAAATGAAGAAGGGTATACTCTTGAAGAAATCAGAGATTTGTTCTTAAACAAGAAAGGGAACGAATTGAATCACCCTGACATGATGAGCTATGATGAAATCAATGAGAAAATTTGGGATTTAGAAGCCGAGGTTTTTATCCCATGTGCTGCTTCTCGTTTAATCACGGAAGATCAACTTTCTCGAATGATTGCTAAAGGAATGGAAGTCATTTCAGCAGGGGCAAATGTCCCGTTTGCAGATCCTCAAATCTTCTTCGGTCCAATTGCTGACAAAGCAGATAACAATCTTTCAATCATACCTGATTTCATTTCAAATTGTGGAATGGCCAGAGTTTTTGCATACTTGATGAGCAATGATCTAGGTGTTCTTACTGATGAAGGAATCTTTGTTGATACTAGTAATACAATCAAAAAAGCATTACAAGAAACATACAATGTAAGTCCAAATAAAACTGGAATTGCTAAAACTGCATTCGAGATTGCACTTAATCAATTAGTCTAAACTTTAAAACAAATAACAAACACTCATGGAAATTTTTATTGTATCCGTATTTATTCTTGGATATCTAGCTATCACGTTAGAGCATAACTTAAAAATTGATAAGTTAATCCCAGCGTTAATTATGATGGCTCTCGCATGGGCGGGAATCGCATTTGGACTAGACGATTTTACAACATGGTTTGATAGTCACAACAGTACAATGGTAGAAGGTTTCTCTTCACTTCCAATGGAAGGACATCACGACAGCAAGCATGCTTGGTTTGAATCTACCTTACTGCACCATTTTGGTAAAACATGTGAAATTTTAATCTTCTTAGTTGGAGCGATGACCATAGTAGAGATCATTGACCACTTTAATGGATTTCAGACAATCAAGAGGATCATTAAAACAAACAAAAAATCCACTTTGTTATGGATTGTTTGTGCATTAGGATTCATTTTATCTGCAATCATTGATAATTTAACTGCTACAATTGTATTGATCACAATTTTACGTAAACTGATTAAAGATAGCAACCTTCGTATGTGGTATGCCGGTTTAATCATAATCGCTGCAAATGCGGGCGGTGCTTGGTCTCCAATTGGTGATGTTACAACAACAATGCTTTGGATGGGTGACAAAGTTACAGCAGGTGCTTTAGCTCAACATTTATTGTTACCATCGTTAGTATGCATGGTTTTACCTACATTATTAGCAACATTTTTACCAATTTTCAAAGGAGAAATTGAACAAACAGAAGACACAGAGAAAATCAGTAAACATGGTACTAAAATGCTAATCATTGGATTAGGTATGATTGTTTTCGTTCCAATTTTCAAAACAGTTACACACTTACCACCATACGTTGGAATGATGCTTTCACTAGGAATCGTTTCATTGGTTGCTGAGTTTGTATCAAACAGAGAGATTTCACTTACATCAGTGACAAATCACGAGCACGTGCATGGTCCAACATTTAGAGCATTAAGTAAAATTGAGATGCCTTCTATCCTATTCTTCTTAGGTATATTAATGACAGTGGCCGCTTTAGAATCATTAGGTTTGATTTTCATGTTCGGAAACAGCGTTGTTGATTCGGGAGTAAACATCGATATTTTTGTGACACTGTTAGGTGTAGGTTCTGCAATTATTGATAACGTTCCATTAGTTGCTGCTTCGATGGGAATGTTCCAAGAAGCTACCGACTCTACGCTTTGGCACTTCATTGCATATGCCGCTGGTACAGGTGGAAGTATGTTAATCATTGGTTCTGCAGCCGGTGTTGTTGCGATGGGTATGGAGAAAATTTCTTTTTTCTGGTACTTTAAAAAGATTACATGGCTAGCTTTAATAGGATACATTGCTGGAGCAGCTGTTTTCTTGCTAATGAAATAATATAATTTAAATCTAAACGTTAAAAATACTATGAGTTTATCATTCTTACTTCAAATTGAAACTGTTGGTGAAAATTCAACAGGAGTAAAAGATGTTCCGTTATGGGATATTATAGGTGCGTCAAGTCAAGGTTTTGGATTAGTGATTAATGTGTTGTTAGCACTGATGCTTGGGTACTCTATCTTCGTTTTTGTCGAGCGTTTTTTAGCGTTGAGAAAAGCAACAAAAGAAGAACAAGGTTTTATTGCTAAAATCAAGGATTATATCATAGATGGAAAAATTGATTCAGCGAAAGATTATTGTTCTCGATCAACTTCTCCTTCTGCTCGTATGATTGAAAAAGGAATTTCACGTTTAGGTCGACCGATTGAAAGTATTTCCGCATCAATTGAAAATGCTGCAAAATTGGAGATATTAAGACTTGAACAACGCTTAAGCTTTCTAGCAACTGCGGCTGGTGCTGCTCCTATGATTGGTTTCCTTGGAACTACAGTGGGAATGGTAATGGTTTTTATCGATTTACAGAATGCAACTTCGTTAGAACTTAAAATTATTGCACCAGGAATTATGACGGCAATGATTACAACAGTTGCTGGTCTAATTGTTGGTATTGTTGCATACGTAGGTTATAATTTCTTAGTGGCTAGAATTGGTAAGGTAGTTTATCAAATGGAAAATGACGCTTTAGACTTTATGGACTTATTGCATGAACCAGGTAAATAAAGACTATGGATTTAGGCTCAAAAAATAAAATAAAAATTGAAGGTGGAATGGCATCGATGACCGATTTGGTCTTCTTGCTTTTGATATTCTTTATCATCATGAGTTTGATGAGTAATAATCAAACACCTATTGATCTGCCTGAAGCATCAGAACAATTACCTGCGTCTTCAGACCCCCTTGAAGCAACTGTAATTATTACTGAAGATAATCGTTATGTCGTTATGCCTGGAGGATCTTTAGATCAACCCATGGAATATGAAGACATCAAGGAAATTACTGCAGCAGTGGTAGAAAATTCGGGTAAAATGAAACTTAAGGTGGCTGGACATCGTAAAGCTAGTTATGAAGCAGTATTTAATGTACTCGCTTTATCACAAGCAAATGGATGGGATCCAGTTTTGGCTTACGACAAATAAAATTATGGCAACATTACCAATAGTAAATAGTATTGACAGAAGAAACGGCATTATTGCTGCTGTTTTGGCGATGCTTTTATTATTGCTTTACCTTTGGTTTACAACCTTTGAAATGGCCGATCCGCCACCACGTGATGTAATTGTTGAAGCTACAGCGGAATTTCCAGAGGAAATTGTTCTCGAAAATTTAAAAGTTGAAGGTGGTTCTGGGGCAGGAAAACCATCAGATGCTCCTGTAGACGAACCTAAACCTAAAACCGAACAGGTTATAACAAAACCTACAAACGAAAATACACAGGTGAATACTGGACAAGCAAACACGACCAACTCACCTAATTCTCAAAATACAAACACAACACCTACTCAATCGAATGACCCTTTTGCTTCTGGTGGAAATGGAAACGGAAATGATGGAGGTTCAGGTGATACATTCGGTGGAGACTCAGGTACAGGAACATCTGGAAATGGTGGCAGCGGAAGTGGCGCTGGAAGAGTCCGCCAAAACGACCCAATCATCGACGATTTAAGATCTAATGTAGATGTTACCATCCATCTAAAACTTACAATCGATGCGGAAGGTAATGTAATTGCTGCATCTAACATTAAAGCGAGTACAACAACGACAAATCAAATTTTGATTAATCGTGTTATTAACGAAGTGAAAAAACAGGTTAAGTACAACAAAGATCCTGGTGCACCACTTGCTAAAGTTTTCATGCCTGTCCACATTAAAGCACAATAACGCGTATTCTGATGCAACTGATTGGTTGTTTCAACAATTCCCCTCTTATCAGCTAATGGGCTCTAAGGCCTTTAAGCCTACCCTTAAAAATAGTGAGGCAATCTCCGCATTTTTAAATCATCCGGAAAAAGTACTGAAACTAGTTCATGTTGCAGGAAGTAACGGCAAAGGTTCAACGTGCAGCATGTTAGCTTCAATTTTAACAGAGGCCGGGTTTAAAGTTGGTCTATTTACGTCTCCTCATATTAAAGACTACACAGAGCGCATAAGAATCAATGGTGAAAGAATTCCGCAGTCACATGTCATAGACTTTGTTGACCGAATCAAAGCCGGACAATTCGAATTCAATCCTTCTTTCTTCGAAATTACATTTGGGTTGGCTTTGGATTACTTTAAGAATAAAAACTGTGACATCTGTATTATTGAAACAGGATTAGGTGGAAAATTTGATGCAACCAACATTATTGATCCAATTTTAAGCGTCATAACCAATATCAGTTTAGAGCATACTGCAATGCTGGGTGATACGATTGAGAAGATTGCAAGCGAAAAAGCAGGAATTATTAAACCGAAAACTCCCGTCGTTCTGGGTAAAATGAAATTTGAGGCGGAAAAAGTAATGATTTCCGTCGCGCAGGAACACAATTCGATGTTTATTAAATCTACCGACTACGATTCATTAACGGAAAAATACAAACTACCATTACTTGGTGCTTATCAAAAAGAAAACCTATCGACCGTAATTGCTACTCTTGCGCAGTTGGATAAAATCAACTTTAAGACGAAGAACGAGAGCATTCAAAAAGGACTTGATAACATTACTAAAAACACTGGTTTTGCTGGAAGAATTCAAGTGGTCAACCTAGAACCTAGAATTATTCAAGATGTGTCTCATAATCCTGATGGAATTGAAGCGACCTTGAATACAGTTATTAATTCTACAATTGGGACCTTACACATTGTCTTTGGTACGAGTGCAGATAAAGACATTTATTCCTCTCTTTCCTTATTTCCATTGGCATCTAATATGTATTTCACTGAATTCTCCAACGAACGCAGTGCGAAAATTGAAGATTTTAAGACCTTAACAGAGTCATTCGATTATAGTTCTAAAAAATATTTTAGCGAACCAAACAAAGCATTAAAAGCTGCAAAAGATTGTGCTTCAACTAATGACACCATTCTGATAATTGGTTCATTTTTCTTGATTTCTGATTTTTTATAATTTTTTTATTTTTTTACTTGTCAATAAGAAATTTCACCTTATATTTGCCCACCGAAAGTGATAAACGAATCACTACAATGGGGGATTAGCTCAGTTGGTTTAGAGCACCTGCCTTACAAGCAGGGGGTCACTGGTTCGAATCCAGTATTCCCCACAAAAGCTTCACTTTTCGGTGAGGCTTTTTTTTATCATTTTATCGAACCTAAGTTGGCGCTATCGCTTGACTTGTCGAAGTTGCACTTCAGAAGTTTTATTTATCTTTTAGAGATATGGAATTTCATTTTACATCAAAGCGACTTGGATTTAGACCATGGAAGACTTCAGATTTAAATGCATTAAATAGCGATGCTCAAGTCATGAAATATTTCCCAGCCATTTTAAATGAAACCGACAACATTTCTTTTATCAATAGGATGTATGAAATGTTTAAAGAAAAAAGATTTTGTTATTGGGCGGTAGAATAGTTAAAGACAAAAAAATTCATTGGTTTCATCGGTTTATCGTATTAAGATTATGAAGCTGAATTCAACCTTTCTGATGATATTGGCTGGAGAATTCATGTTGATTTTCAAGGTAAAGGCTATACCACTGAAGGCGCAATTAAAGTGTTAGATTATGCAAAAAAACCATTTAGGCTTAACGCATATCGTATCCGTTGCTTTCAGAATCAATCAATCTTCGATTCGAGTTGAAAAAATAGGTATTAAAAAAGTAACTCATTTTTATCACCCCAAACTTTCAAAGTTTCCCGATTTAAG